>NZ_JBNFVX010000029.1:0-8335 GCF_049943275.1 Marinobacter sp. VGCF2001 | reverse complement strand
GAAAGAAGTGCACAGGGAAGTGCTCGTAGCGTCTCCCGAAAGCCACCCCCGGCTCGTGCGGCAGGCTCCAGCTACGAGCAGCCATCATCAGAAGCCCCGGACTACAGCACGCCCCCCGATCCTGCTATCCTACGGCTTACCAACAAAAGGAGCTGTGAATGCCTAAAGTGATCTACCCCGGCACCTTCGACCCCATCACCAACGGCCACACCGACCTTATCGAGCGGGCCGGCCGGATGTTCGATGAAATCGTCGTCGCCGTCGCCTATAACCCGAAAAAACAGCCACTACTCAACCTCGAAGAGCGCTGCGAACTGGTTCGCCAGTCCACCGCGCACCTCCCGAATGTCAGTGTCACCGGCTTCAGCAACTTGCTCGCCGATTTTGTGCGTGAACAGAACGCCAGTGTCATCCTGCGCGGACTGCGCGCGGTGTCCGACTTTGAATACGAATTCCAGCTCGCCGACATGAACCGCCGGCTGGCACCGGAAGTCGAGAGCGTATTCCTGACCCCGGCCAATCACCTCTCATACATTTCTTCCACCCTGATCCGCGAAATCGCCTCTCTGGGGGGTGACATCTCCGAATTTGTCGACCCGGCCGTGGCTCAGGCTCTGCAACAGAAGTTCGCCCAGGGCTGAATCCAGCGCGGTGATCACCGGAACAAGCCGATAAGCTGAAGCACAGCTGATGGCCGTAGCCCATCAGCTGTCAAAGAGGCGGGAGTCAAAGCAGTGGGGGCAAGGGGATGTCCAGATCATTGACGGTCAACACCAGATCCTCCAGCCGGCCATCCAGCACCAGACGATCACCGTCCTGAACCAGCAACCCCTCCTTGATCAGCGGCGCCACCTGCATACGCACCAGGGGGTAGTCCTCCGCAAGAGCCACCGGCATACTGACGTTCACACTTCCAGTCAGCTCCTGCATAACCATCAGCATGCTATCCCGTTGCCGGTCAGACAATTCCGGGTGGGAAATGTCCAGCGAACCGGTAACTTCGCCCTCCGGCGTCGCCACGCTCAGTTCACGGATACCGGCTGAAAAGCCCTCCGCGGCCAGGCTCCGGACAGCACCATTGAAACGCTGCATCATCGCCATCTGCTGCTCAAAAGCAGCCCTGGGATCGTTATCGCTGGCGAGAGCCAGTGACTGCATCTCTGCCATGACATTGCTGAAGTCGTTCCAGCTGGCCACATCCAGATTCTCCAGCGATACCTCAAGCCGATGAGGGCCATAAGACTGATCTCCCAGAGTCGCCGATTCCAATGCCAGGGTAGCCCGGGAACTCAAACGCTCACCGCTCTGGCCCGCCTCGCTGAGGCTGTCAATCGTCATCCCGCTGAAGACCATGGCCGGGCTCTGAGGGGCCTGTAAAGTCACGGTGTCAACGGTCATCAACCCCGATCCCGTCCAGATATCGCCAACCAGCCACGCCATACTCTGTTCCACATGGATATTCTCAATAGCAACATCCATTGCCGGATCACGGAGCCGGAAGCCAGGCCAGACCATCAGCAGGTCTGCCTCCTGCCCCAGGCGCCCCACATCAATCCGGACCAGACCACCACTGCTTCGAACAACCGTATCCCCGCCCAGGTTGTCAATCTGCGTCACCGGTGCCTGCAGCTCCAATGTCGCGCTGCCCCATAGACGGGTTTCCAGAGTCAGGTTCGGGTCGGCATCCGGAAACCAGTCGGCGCCCTCCGGCTGCCAGCCCTGACGGGGCCGAACGTCCATCAGGCTGCCGGTTATTCCATGGGTCACCTGAATATCAAAACCCAGGGTATGGGCGTCTCCGGTCTCGGCGTCCCGCAACGTGACCGACACGGACACCTCTGAACCGAGTATGCCCCGCTGGTAATCCTCGGTTTCCAGACTCAGAAAGGGCTGGGCCCGGTTAACTTCCTTCGTCGCTTCGCGCCATTGCTGTTCGGTGACATAGCCCACGCCCCAGGGCGCGCCTCCTGCTACCAACAAAACAGCCAGGCCCGCCAGCGTCCATTTTTTAGATTTCAAGGTATCCGTCCTGTCGTTATGATTGCCTGCCGGCGTCAGCCGGGCTTGCCCGTCAGGCGCTCCAGCAAAACCAGTTGTGATGCAATGCGCTCTTCGCCTTCCCCGGGCCGATTCTGAAGATAACTGCCGTCAGGCTGCAACACCCAGGCCTGGCAGTTATCGGCCAGATAGGTATCCAGATCTTCCCGCAAGCGGGCAACCAGAGCCGGGGCCTCGACCGGAAAGGCGGTCTCCACCCGATGCAGCAGGTTACGCTCCATGCAGTCGGCGCTGGAGCAATAAACCTCCGGACGACCACTGTTGCCAAAATAGTAAACCCGCGTGTGCTCCAGGAAGCGACCAATCACCGAACGCACGCGGATGTTTTCGGATAATCCCGGCACCTCCGGGCGCAGACAACAGATCCCGCGAATGATCAGATCAATCTTGACCCCCGCCTGCGAGGCCCGATAGAGCGCCTTGATCAGTTGCGGCTCGGTCAGGGCATTGAACTTGAAAATGATCCGCCCCTTGTCACCGAATCCGGCCTCCCGCTCAATCAGGCTGATCAGGCGATTGTGCAGGGTAAAGGGGGCATGAAACAGCTTCTTGATCTTCAGGGCCTTGCCCATGCCGGTCAACTGCTGGAACAGCTTGTTCACATCGTCGCCAATGGACTCGTCACAAGTCATGAAGCTGTAGTCGGTATACAGCCGCGCGTTACCGGCATGGTAGTTACCCGTGCCCAGATGAACATAACGCCTCAGGCGCCCCTCTTCCCGGCGCACAATCAGAATCATCTTGGCGTGGGTTTTATAACCCACGACACCGTACACCACAATCACGCCAGCCTCCTGCAGCCGGCTGGCCAGCTCCAGGTTCTCGGCCTCACTGAAACGGGCCCGCAGCTCGATCACTGCGGTCACTTCCTTGCCTCGCCGTGCCGCATCCGCCAGGGCCTCGACGATCTCGGAATCGGCCCCGGTGCGATAGAGGGTCTGGCGAATCGCCAACACCTGGGGATCTTTGGCGGCCTGGCGCAGCAAGTCCACCACCGGACTGAAATTTTCAAACGGGTGGTGCAGCAGAATGGGTTGTTTGCGAATCGCATCGAACATCGACTCTTTGCTTCGAATCTGCTTGGGAATCGAGGGCGAAAAACCGGAATACGTAAGATCCGGCCGATCCACCAGGCCACCCACGGCCATCAACCGCGTCAGGTTGACCGGGCCGTGAACCTGGTACAGATCCCGCTCGGTCAGACCAAACTCGCGCAGCAGGAACTGCACCAGTTCCTGCGGACAATTATCCGCCACTTCCAGGCGAACACCATCACCGAACCGGCGGCTCAGCAGTTCCCCGCGCAGCGCCGAGGCCAGGTCTTCCAGATCATCTTCCAGCTCAAGATCGGCGTTCCTGGTCAAGCGGAACTGGTAACACCCTTTCACTTCCATGCCGGGGAACAGCTCATCGGCGTGGGCGTGGATCATGGAGGACAGAAACACCAGATTGTTGCCACCGGCACAGACATCATCCGGCAAACGCACCAGGCGTGGCAGCGAGCGCGGCGCCGGCACAATCGCCATCCCTGTTTCGCGGCCAAAGGCGTCCTTACCATCCAGCTCAACGATAAAGTTCAGGCTCTTGTTGACCAATCGAGGAAACGGGTGTGACGGATCCAGACCGATGGGGCTGACCACCGGCAGAATTTCCTCGTCAAAATAATTGCGCACCCACTCCGCCTGGGCCGCGGTCCACTCCCGGCGCCGAACGAAGTGGATATTTTCCTGCTCCAACTCCGGAATCAGGACATTATTCAGAATGTCGTACTGCTCGTGAATGTAGTCGTGCGCGACCCGGCTGATTTCGGCCAGCACCTGCTCCGGCAACATACCGTCGACGCCCACCGTTTCGCGGCCATACTTCATTTGCTGCCGCAGGCCGGCCACGCGGATCTCGAAGAACTCATCCATGTTGCTGCTGAAGATGCAGCAGAAGATCAGGCGGTTAATCAGGGGGTGAGTGGTATCCAGTGCCTGCTTCAATACCCGGTAGTTGAACTGCAGCTGGCTCAGCTCCCGGTTGAAATAGTTTTCACTGGCATCCAGGTTGACGTCCCCACCCCTCACCGGCAGATCCATCGGCGCCGGAACGCTCTGTTCAGTGCCTGTCACGGTCACGATCTCGCTTGTCATTGCTCTTTGTATCCATCGTTGAGCCAGACTGCGGCTGCCGCCGCCGTCCGGTTATGTTCGCTGACGCTCCTGCATCAGTCGCGCGGCGCGCACCGCAAAGTACGTCAGGATGCCATCGGCACCAGCCCGGCGCATGGCCATCAGGCTTTCCATCATCACCGCATCGCCATCCAGCCAACCGTTCTGCGCGGCCGCCATGTGCATGGCGTATTCGCCACTGACCTGATAAACAAACGTCGGCACCTGCAGCTCGGTTTTCACGCGGCGCACAATATCCAGATACGGCATTCCCGGCTTGATCATGACCATATCAGCACCCTCGGCCAGATCCATGGCCACCTCATGGATGGCCTCGTCACTGTTGGCCGGGTCCATCTGGTAGGTCGCCTTGTTGCCCTTACCCAGGTTACCCGCAGAGCCAACCGCATCGCGGAACGGGCCGTAGTAACTGGACGCATACTTGGCAGAGTAGGCCAGAATCCGGGTATTGACATAACCGGCCGATTCCAGGGCCTCACGAATCGCCGCCACACGGCCGTCCATCATATCGGACGGCGCCACCACGTCCGCGCCGGCATCCGCGTGGGACAAAGCCTGATTGACCAGGGCCTCAACCGTTACGTCATTCAGCACATAGCCATCATTATCAATGATGCCGTCCTGACCGTGCGTGGTGAACGGGTCCAGCGCCACATCCGTAATCACCCCCAGCTCCGGGTAGGCCTGCTTCAGAGCGCGAACCGCCCGTTGCGCAAGCCCATCCGAATCCCAGGCACCAGAGCCCGAGAGATTCTTTTTCTCCGCCGGAACCACCGGAAACAGAGCGATAGCGGGAATACCCAGCTCGACCAGCTCCCCGGCCTGCTCTACCAGCAGATCAATACTCAGGCGCTCGACACCCGGCATTGAGGGCACGGCCTCGCGCTGCTCCTCGCCCTCGAGCACAAAGACCGGGAAAATCAGGTTATCCGGCGTCAGCTGATTCTCCCGGACCAGACGCCGGGAAAAATCACTGGCGCGATTGCGACGCAACCGGGTGAACGGATAGGCTCGACTGGATTGCGCAAGATGCGGCTTCGGCACAGATAACCTCCTGAACATGGATGGCTTTGAAAAGTGGTGACATCATACACCTCTGAAGCCGCCCGGTGCAGGCCTGGGCCCAGTCTGCCGTTGACCGATGACAAGAAGATGACAGAGAGAAGAGTTTGCCGGGACAACAGAAGCCGCCGCCCGGCAAAGCAACGCCATCAGAGGGATCGGTTATTGAACCCGGTTTCCACCTTGCGCGGGACATCGGTACGGAAGGTAGTGTTCACCTCCTGTATCCTGCCCCCGCCTTGCAAAAACGCTTCAATGTCGGCCTGTAGCTGGGCGCGAACCCGGGCACGGCCGGTCACGGAATGGTTATCATCACTGTCGCCAGCCCAGTTGCCGGACTGCTCCAGATTGCTTTCGTCGAATTCACTCATGATTTTCTCCATCAACGAAAACAGCATTAAAGGTGGCTACATCCCGGAAGGGAATCCACCTCATCTCGACTGCCGGCCCACGAAAAGCCCGTCTTGGCGTCTTTATAATCTGCTTTTCAAACGCACGCCATTTGCCAACAACCTGTTTTTTGTAAATTTTTGTTATCGACCGTACAGGACTGTTTTTAAAGGCTATATTCGATATTTTTCTAATACTGAAAATTGACACAAGAAATGAATACTGATTCAATACTTTCAAGGAGCAGGCATGGCCTACCGCGAAACCGAAAAAATGCGCCAGCGCAAAGCCCAGGCACGGAAAAACATCATTGAATGCACCTGGGAGTGCGTTTCTGAAGGCGGTTTTCGCAACGCCCGAATAACCCGGATCGCCAGCCGGGCAGGGGTCGCGACCGGGACCATTTACCGGCACTTTGAGTCCCGGGAAGAGCTGTTTGCGGAGATTTTCCGCATGGCCACCCAACGTGAGGTCGACAAGGTTGCAGAAGCCCTGGCGATTCAGGGAAACGCGGTGGCCCGCCTGGAAAAAGCGTTGCGGCAGTTTGCCTATCGGGCACTCAAAGCGCCGATGAAAGCCTGGGCCCTGATCGCCGAGCCGGTCGACCCGAAAGTGGAAGAAGAACGACTGGTGTACCGCAAGGCATACGCCAACCTGTTTGAACAGGCCATCCGGAATGGCATTGCCGAAGGCGGCATACCGGATCAGGATGCCCGCCTGACCAGTACCTGCCTGGTGGGCGCGATTTCAGAATCCCTGGTGGGGCCGCTGTCGCCAACGCAGGCAGCGGCAACCCAGGGACACAAAAACAATGAAGATGAGCTGGTCGATACCATTGTTTGCTTCTGCCTACAGGGGTTGACCGGCACCAGGAGCTGATCATGAACAACCCGCCACGCCAGACCGAAGCCAGTACCAGCAGCCGCTACCTGTCAGCAACCCACGAGGTGACCAACCAGCCCGGCCCGCTGGAGAACTACAATCCCTACCAGCAGGATATGGCGCTGCGGGAGGCCGTGGTGAGAGAAGGCGCCAGTTACGCCAATGACGACCTTATTCGCTTCGGCGACTGGGCGGGCAAGGCCGATACCATTGACCTTGGCCATCAGGCCAACATGAACAAGCCCACCTTCCGGACCCATGACCGCTACGGTCACCGGATCGACGAAGTCAGCTTTCATCCGGCCTATCATGAGCTTATGCGTGTGGCATTGGAAAACGGCCTGCACAGCTCACCCTGGACCAACCCCGGTAAGGGAGCACACGTTGCGCGGGCTGCCAAATACTACCTGCACTCGCAAATAGAGGCAGCCCACTGCTGCCCGATCACCATGACCTTCGCGGCCGTACCGTCACTGCAGAACCAGCCGGACCTGGCCAGGCTCTGGGGCCCCAAAGTTCTGGCCAACGAATACGACGGTCGCAACGTGCCAGACAGCGAAAAGTCCTCCATCACCATCGGCATGGCCATGACCGAAAAACAGGGCGGCAGCGACGTTCGCGCCAACACCACCCGTGCTTATGCAACCGGCCAGGAAGGCCCTGGCCAGGCCTACGAACTGGTCGGCCACAAATGGTTCGTTTCTGCCCCCATGTGCGACGCCTTTCTGGTACTGGCCCAGACCGCCAGCGGCCTGTCCTGCTTCCTGATGCCCCGCTGGCGCCCCGATGGCAGCAAGAACCCCTGGCAGGTACAACAGCTGAAAAACAAGATGGGCAACATTGCCAACGCCTCCAGCGAAGTCGAACTCCGCGGTGCCCTGGCCTGGATGGTGGGCGAAGAAGGCCGGGGCGTGCGCACCATCATCGAAATGGTGGCCATGACCCGCTTCGACTGCATGATCGGCAGCGCCGCCGGGATGCGCCAGGCGGTGGCCCAGGCCAGCCACCACTGCCACCAGCGCAGCGCCTTTGGCGCCAGACTCAGCGATCAGCCGCTGATGCAGAATGTCCTGGCCGACCTGATCATCGAAAACGAAGCCGCCCTTGCCTACGCCATGCGCGTGGCACGGGCCATGGACAATCAGAACAACGAACACGAACGCCTGCTGGCAAGGCTCGCCACCCCCGTTGGCAAATACTGGATCTGCAAACGCACCCCCAATCACGCCTACGAAGCCATGGAATGCATTGGCGGCAGCGGCGTGATGGAAGACAGCATCATGCCCCGGCTGTTCCGGGAATCTCCGGTCAACGCCATCTGGGAAGGCAGCGGCAACGTCCAGTGCCTGGATACCCTGCGCGCGCTGCAGAAAGAACCCGAAACCCTCGACACCTTCTTCAAGGAAGCGGCCGAAGCCCGTGGTGCCGACCGCCGCTTTGACCAGCATCTGGCGCAACTGCAACACGACTTCGCCGACATCAGTGACTTCCAGTACCGCGCCCGCAACCTGGTCGACCGCATGGCCCTGACCATGCAGGGGTCCCTGCTGCTACGCTTTGGCGACAAACACGTCGCCGATGCCTTCTGCGCCTCCCGCCTGCAAAGCAGCGGCGGCATGAACTACGGCAACCTGCCCTCCGGCACCAACCCGGCAGCGATTATCAAACGGGGGACGCCTGTAGTAGGCTAGGAAAAATTCAGTTCGCCGGGCGCACCAGCAAGATGCCAGCCGACTGACGCGACTCCCCTTGCGAGGTTTGTGAACCGG
>NZ_JBNFVX010000028.1:0-8507 GCF_049943275.1 Marinobacter sp. VGCF2001 | reverse complement strand
GCGCCGATGGTAGTGTGGCGTTGCCCATGTGAGAGTAGGTCATCGTCAGGCGCTTAATACCAAAAACCCCAGCATCTTCGATGCTGGGGTTTTTTATTGCCTGAAAAAAACGCTCCTCCGGCCTGCGCTCTCATCAAGGCTTGTGACGAGTTACACAGTTACAATGTGTAAACAGCGTTAACCTGCTATCAAGACTGGCGCAAAATAATAAAAGCCGGCTTCAGAGACACTCATCAGTCATTCGATCGTTACCGCTAACACTATTCGCAGCGGGCAGGTATGGCTATGAGTAAACAAATACAGATAATCCTTTCTTTAACGTTGCTGCTGGGTCCGGTTGCCCAGGCCGAGTTGCGTGCCATTTCCGATGACGAGTTGTCTAACGTTACCGGGCAGGCCTTCGTGTCTGTCGATCGTAATTATCATCCAGATGACTCAACAGCCTACACCCGGGTAAACCTTGGCATGGATATGGAAATCCAGACCAATATCGATACGCTTGAACTCGGGCGGTACGATCGCGCGGGCGAGAAACCCGGTACATCCGATGTTCTGATCGATAATTTCTCGCTGGGTTTTATCCAGAATGCTCAGTTCTTTCAGGATCATCCCGATGTTCCCGAAATGTACAAGCCTGATGGCAGCGCCTACGCTGAGGGTGAGATTGTTCCCTTTTTTATTGATAACCCCTTCATAGAGTTCGCTTTTGATAACAACACCCAGGAGGTTATTGGGGTGAGGCTGGGGTTTGGTGAATCGATGGGAATTTTATCCGGCGACATCCAGACCCTAACCGGCAACATCAATGTGATGATCAAAGATGTGGGTGGGGCTATGGCAGATGCCGTTCAGGAAAGCCCTACGCTGTCCGACCAACTGATCAAGTTTGCATCGCAGACGCTGGAAAAAAACAACGATATTCAAACCAAAGCACGGCTTGTCGACGGGGATCCAAACTCCAGCACCTACGGAGAGCTGGACCCGGTCAGAGCGGAACATATCGGCGTTCCCAACGGCGAGAGGTTTGTGCTTGAGGGCGCAAGTGGATTTGCCCGATGGGCGATGAAGCGATTGCTGGCGCCGGGGGCAAGCTCCCAGGTTCTGGTGCCTGGCTGCAACAATCTGTTTGATTGTCCGGGAGGCACGATCGAGGTCGTGGCGCAGGATTGCATGGTGTTGTCGATCAGATCGTGTTTCGATCTGGATCAGTACCGTTCTTTTGCCGTGGGTGAGCTGGGCGAGACAAATGGTGAGCGGAGTATCGTTGCACCGGCGAGTGGGGCCTTCTTGTCTTTCCAGACCCAGGCGGTGGATTGGGTCAAAGATGTAAAGCAAGGGAATATGTCTAATGCAGAGTTTGTGCAGGCCACCAGCGGTGCGTTTCTTAATATCCCGAATGGCGCAACCGAGGTAAACCTGGGCGAGGCACTTACTGGCGTGCCCAGGTATCGCACAGAGTACATTGATCGCGGCACAGGGCTGTTCTGATGGCGAATCAACCGACATTGGTACGTAATCCCCTTGCCCTGGCGTGGCTTCTTCTTTTGTTTTGGCCAACGGCTGTAATGGCTGAGTTGCAACCCCTGAACGATGGGGAGTTGTCGGAAGTCGATGGCGCAGGCATTGGCCTGGTACTTGATGATTTCACGTTTTCGCACGGTACCGATCAGCCCGATGTGAACGGAAATCAGGCCCGGGTGTTCCGAATCACCGGCATCAAAAGCAGTGAAGGTGAAAACGTTGATATTACCGTTAACCATCTCTATATCGCTGGCGCTGGCAGCAATTACGGAGAGAACCTGGTTCCGGTAAATCTCGGTCGGCTTCTTCACCCCTGGCGCATCGATGTGGTTGATGGCGACAGCATCAATGTCCCGAACAAGGCGGTTTTGGAAATCGCTGCCCCCGAAAAAGTTACTCAAGCTGAAGGGTTTGACTGCCTCGGGCGGGCGTCAACGATGGGTTCGGGTACCTGTTCGAGCAGACCTGCAACAGCGGAATGGCGAGGTGAGCGAGCCGATCTTGGAATGCAGATGAATGTCGCCGTTGGCGAAGACCGATCCGCCAATCTGAATATACATGCCAGCAATGCGGTAATTGACGGCAGTTATATCCGCTTATGGGGCGATGAGCAACGCCGGCAAATGGCGGGGCAAGTTCGTTTTAACCTGTATTCTCCCGAAGTCTCGATTAATGCCTGCTCCCAGGATGGAAGTGCGTGTGGTTCGAGAATAATGATGTCTGACTTTGCTCTTGAGTTGGCCATAGGCAATAGCCTCCAGCCGCTGTTTTTTGATGTTGATGGTAGCGGCAATTTTTTGCTTGAGATTGCCACGATTGATGCACCCGCCTCGGGGACAATCGCCGCCAATGGCCAGCGCGCCGATAGCGACGCCGTAACCTGGGACTTTTACAGCGATTATTACTCGAATCCGGAATACCGGAGCAATTTACACATCGGGAATTTCAGCGTTGGAACCCGGGATTTCGGCTCCGCCCGTATGGAGGGTATGCTCATCCAGCATTTGAAGATTCAGACAAAGGATCTGGCGCAATGAGAGACTTTCAGTTGATCTTCCGTGTTACGTGCTTAGGGCTTATTTGTTTTTCGCTAATGCCGTTTAATGCCAGGGCAGAAATGGCTCCCCTCGCTGATGAAGCCTTATCCGATATCTCCGGGAGAGGCGGTATCTATTTGTCCGGCGATGTGAGTATTAATGAGGTGGGCGGCCCGGTCCAGAATCAATATTTTGGTCGTTGTGATGAACAGGATAAGAAGTGCGGTGCACGGTTTGCCTATCGACTGAAAGAGGATGGTGGCTGGTTGGTATTAGACGAACTGCGTGGGAAGTTTTCATTTGAAGGATTGACGTTGCGGCTCCGAAGTATTGATTCGGGCTTTGGTGGTGATGGCGAGCAGTTTAATCGCGATGTCATCGAAGTGGGCTTGCCGAATATCGTCAGATTCAACGATGTGCGGTTCAAGATGGCCGCAAGTAGCACGGCGCGTCCCATCGATCCGGGCTTCAGGCAAACCGATATCTTTGCTATTGAAATGCAGGGCGATGTCATCATGCGAGGCAATCTTCTCGTTTTTCCGGACGGCACGCCATAGCCAGGAGGCCATATGTTTCGTTCTTCCCCCGCGATCCTGACCAGAAGTGCGGCCGTAATCTGGCTGGCAGGACAGTCCGTCATTGCCACCGCCGACCTTCAAAGGCTGGATGATAGCGCCTTGTCTGAAATTCGCGGTCAGAGTGGAATCACCATTGAAACCGACCTGACCATGAGCGCAGACAAGCTCTCCTATTATGACGACGGCAAAGGCGTGCATCTCGAGGGTATGACCGTTGGCTCCTCCGAGGTTGCAGGTGAAGGTGCCTTTCATCGGACACGGATCGACATCGGCAGCGATGCGTCATTGAATCTCGACTATCTGGTGGAAGATCGGCGGATCGAATTTTCCGATATTCGATTGGCTGGGGCCCCGGGTGTCAGTATGGGGGGGCTGTTTTTTGACCACAGCCTGGAGGGCACTCTTAGTCTGCGCCAACAGACTGCAGGGGGAAACGGCTATGAATTTGATTCGGCCTATACCATGACGGAAGGGCGCCTTGGCTACAGAACCAATGGCAATTCGGTGTTTCTGGACGATATCACCATGTCTGTCGAAGCCCTGGGGGTAACCCTTGAGCGTGTAGGCGATACTCTGGAACTCACCACTCCCTCGGTAACTGGCAGCTGGCAGGTTGGTGCTATTCGCTATTCCGACGACCCCGCTGTCTATGGCCGGCGCACGGATGGTAATGGCGGACTACTACCCAGCTACGGCGGGCTTTCCGGTCAATACCAGCTGTCCTCGGTTACTGCTCTATCAGCTGGCGGTCGGGCTGGCGAGGGTTTGCGGTTTGATAACGAGACCACCATTCACAGCGCCAGCTTCCTGTATCTCGACGACGGACGTTCCCTGGCACTGAGGAACATCTCCGGGGCCTATCAGATTCACGATCTGCGCCTGGATGTGGCTCAGGATTGGCGCGGTCGCCCCGCCGTCGGTTTAACTCTTGGCCGAATGCAAGGCGAATTTGAGATCGGCGCTATAGAGGCTGGTAGCGCTGGCAAGAGCTTTGGGGCGGTTAATCTGAGCTTTCTGTTAGAAGACCAGGTGTTTGATGGCCGCACCTATACCAACGCGCTGTATCTGCAGGGCGGAGGTCATGCCGATGCCGGTGCCCAGGGGTTGAGGCTGGCCGCCCAGTGGAGCCTTAAACTCTCTGATCTTAGTTATACGGAGGACGGTAACCGAGTCATCATCAGCGGTCTGCAGTCCTGGGGGCAGGGCGATGTAACGGTGAACGTTACTCGCGACGGCGTTAAGAACGGAACCCGCTTCTACAACGGTTTGCGAATTGGTTTCGAGGGCCTCGAGGCCGGCTATCGGATAAATGGTATGCGTGTAGGTAGTGAGGATGCGCCGCTGCAGGGCGGGACGGAGCTATTGCTGTCCCTTGGCATTTATCCGGCCTATGAATTCACCCTGGATGGTCATATTACACTAGGGGCCGGCGGAGCCTCCGGGGAGGGGCTGACCATCAATTCCGACGTTCAGATCCGCGACGGCCGGGCGGCAGTGATTGCCGCGCCGTACGACGAGGGTGGGGGTGAACAGCCGCAAAAGGGCCTTTGGTTAACCGACATGAGCTACGATGGTCATGTGCGTAACAGAACCTTGGATGTCACCGATGAAGGGCTGGCGCTGGCAACAGAAGAATCCTGGAGTACCATGGACATCGGCAATGTGCGGGTTGGTCGCGGGACGGACGGCGAGAGTCTTGGGCGCCTGAAGCTCCAGCGTTTTGAACAGGGGAGCACGACCCTGATCAAGCCCGGGGGCGCCGGCAATGTGTGTGTCGGTGGGGCCGGCTCTTCGGCTTCGGCCTGTTCGGCGTCTGGCGGCGTTTGGGAAATGAGGGGCGATGAGGGGGTCACGATTGAAATGAAAAAGATCCTGGCCCCGGCACAAGGCCCAGAAAAACGGAATGCGCTGCTGTGGGAAACAAATCGGGAGACAGACGGCCAGGGCCGCCCCGTCAACGGAACCGGAACGCAGTTGGTGCTGGATGACATCCACACCAATGACGGGGGGGATTTTGATGGCGACGGAATTGACGATAATGCCTATGGCGTTCGAACCGATCTATCCGTTGATGTCTATCAAACCCGCGTGGTCAAGAAGAACGATGGGCCGGACTCTCTCGGAGTCAGTGGAGCCAGAGGTGATGAAAAAATCATGGATGCTTCCGCCCCGGGAGGGTACCGGTATGTTTCCTCTCCGTCGGAGTCCGACCGGCTCAATCGCCCTCTGGGGTTTGCGGTAAAGGCAGAAACACGCTTCAAGGAATTGACCGTCAACAACATCGATCTGGTGCACCCGGTTGGCGGCCCTCAAACGGCCGTGTTTGGCGCGGTGCTGCAAAATGTGGATATTCGTGCGAACCTCACCGCTACCCCTATCCCTTAACACGGCGGCAGGCCACGGGGCAGGGCTGGTCCTGTCCCTTTGCTTTTCAAGTCCCTCATGGTGTTTAATCCGGGCTGGTTCATTCGCCGTCTGGAAGCTCGTTCATGAAGTCCAATGCCCTGTTATCCCTGCTCAGTGATCGTGAAATTCATTCCGGTGAATCGCTCGCGCAGACGTTGGGTGTTTCCCGCACAGCCGTCTGGAAGCACATTCGCAAAGCCATCGCTGAGGGTACCAATATCAGGACTATCCGCGGGCAGGGCTATCAATTGGTGTCCGACCTGGATCTGATTGACCGGGACACCATTCTGGGGGAACTTGATCCGGTAACTCGCGAGCAGATTCAGCTCGCTGTTCTGGATGAGGTCGACTCCACCAATGCCGAAGTGGCCCGCCAGCTTGCAACCACCCGGTGCCCCGTCGTGCTATCGGACTGTCAAACTTCCGGCCGTGGTCGAAGAGGTCGTAACTGGACCAGCCCCAAGGGGCAGAACCTTTATTTGAGTCTCGGTTTGTCCATTAGAGGCGGGTTCGCTGCTCTGGATGGCCTCAGCCTCGTACTTGGCGTTGCCGTTGCGAATGCCATTGAGCGGGCGGGGGGCAGTGGTATCGGGCTCAAGTGGCCTAATGATCTGTTCGTGGAGGGCCAGAAGTTCGGCGGCATCCTGGTGGAAATCCAGGGTGAATTGCAGGAAGGGTATGTTCAGATTATTGCCGGTATCGGAATCAATGTGCATATGACCCACGCAGACGAGGTGGACCAACCCTGGACGAGTCTGGCCAGGCGCTGGCCAGATCGCGCCTGGTCGCGTAATCAGCTCGCTTCGAAGATGATCCGCGAGATACTGCTTGCGGTGACCGAATTTGAGTCGGGCGGTTTCCAGAGGTTCAGGGATCGCTGGCAGCAGCGTGATGTCTTCAGTGGCCTTGCCCTTGTTACCCGTGACGGGAAATTGCATGGGGTGGGAGCAGGTATCGATAGCACCGGAAACTATCTTTTGAGTACCGAATCGGGCGTTGTGCCGGTACGGGCGGGAGACATCAGTTTACGGGTATCCAAATGATTCTGTTGATCGATGCAGGAAATACCCGGCTTAAGTGGCGATTAATGGGGCATGAAAGGCCCCTTGAGGGCCTGGCGAACATGGCGGAGCCGGATCCGTTGATCGGGCTGGCCGCTTATTGGTCCACAATTGAGCGGATCCTGGTCTCGACGGTCGCGTCGGACGAGGCCCGGCAGCGCCTGGATCGCCTGTTGCAGGCCCGCACGGACGTACCGGTGCAGTATTACTGGTCTGAGCACCATCGAGACGGGCTTTTCAATTCCTATCAGGATGTATCGAGGATGGGCGCCGATCGGTGGCATGCCATGCTGGCTGGCTGGCGGCGTTGCGGAGATTCGTTCGCGGTGGTGGACGCCGGTAGCGCTATTACCGTCGATTACGTAAGCGGCGAGGGGCGCCACCTGGGGGGGTATATCATACCGGGACTCCAGATGATGCGCCGGAGCTTGAAAATCGATGCGGCTCGTATCGGCTTTGAGCATAGTGAGGCGATGACGATCGCTCCGGGTCAATCCACCGCTGAGTGTGTCAATCATGGCCTTGTCTGGTTAACCGAGGCCGTTGTCTGGCGTGTTCGCCAGGACCTGGAATTGCATCGTTTGAATACGCTGTTCCTCACTGGCGGGGACGCTGGACGAATCAATGCCCTCGGGCTGAACGCCTGTGTCGTTGATGGCCTTGTGTTGGAGGGGCTCGAACGCATCGCGCTTACGGGATGTCACAAATGAGATGGCTGGCGCTGCTCCTGCTCATCGTCAACCTTGTTCTCTGGTTCGTTCCGGCCTCGCTCAGCCCCCCGGCATCCGTGACCAGGTCGACCGGAACGCTGCCGCGGGTCTCCAGCCTGAAGCCTGCAGAGGCTGTAAGGGCCCCGCGCCGAACGGTCACTGAATGCCTGAGCGTAACCATGGGATACTTTGATAACCGCACTGAGGCCGTGGCGTTGGCTGAAGAGCTGACACCAGAGCCGCGCATTGTGGCATTGGAGCGCTCCCTCACGCCTCTCCATTGGATCTTGATCCCACCCCAGCCACCTGAGGCCGCCCGTGTTCAGTTTCGCGAGCTGTATCTTGCCGGGGTGGATGCTTACATTGTGTCACGTGGCGAATACCAAAATGCCATTTCGCTCGGCCTTTTTGAGTCGCTGGAGGCAGCGCAATCTGTATTGGCAGAAAAAAAACGAGCAAATCTTAACGTAGTGCTGGCCAAGTTCCCCCGAAATCGTTTAGGATACGCCCTCGTTTTTCAGGTTGAGTCCAGGTCAGAAACTGAATGGGTTCAAGCGGTTGAGGCGGAAACCGGACGCGAATTTACGTTCGTCGAAAGCAAACCTTGTGAAGGTGTTGCAAGCCCGGAAAAAAATCCGTAGTATACCGCCCTCGCTGAACAGGCGAATGTGAGCTGGCGTAGCTCAGTTGGTAGAGCAGCTGACTTGTAATCAGCAGGTCGGGGGTTCGATTCCGTCCGCCAGCTCCACTTTAAGTTTTAAGCAGGCTTGCTATGTGCAGGTTTGTTCGGGAGGGGTTCCCGAGTGGCCAAAGGGATCAGACTGTAAATCTGACGCGAAAGCTTCGCAGGTTCGAATCCTGCCCCCTCCACCACTAATTGCTCGCGGGCATCGTATAGTGGCTATTACCTCAGCCTTCCAAGCTGATGACGCGGGTTCGATTCCCGCTGCCCGCTCCAATTTGGTGTTTAGTGCTCATGTAGCTCAGTCGGTAGAGCACATCCTTGGTAAGGATGAGGTCACCGGTTCAATTCCGGTCATGAGCTCCATTTCATCCGGTCAACGTTACGATCCTGGTTGATAAAGGGGATTGGTCGATATGTCTAAAGAAAAATTTGAGCGCAGTAAGCCGCACGTAAACGTCGGCACCATCGGTCACGTTGACCATGGTAAGACCACTCTGACCGCAGCTCTG
>NZ_JBNFVX010000027.1:0-15577 GCF_049943275.1 Marinobacter sp. VGCF2001 | reverse complement strand
CAGAGCTGCGGTCAGAGTGGTCTTACCATGGTCAACGTGACCGATGGTGCCGACGTTTACGTGCGGCTTACTGCGCTCAAATTTTTCTTTAGACACGGTTACACCTCTTCCTGTTTCTTAAGTCCTGGGGATCAACCCTTTTTAATGATCGCTTCGGCAATGTTCGAAGGAGCTTCTGCGTAACGCGAGAATTCCATCGCATAAGACGCCCGACCCTGTGTTGCTGAACGCAGGTCAGTGGCGTAACCGAACATCTCCGACAACGGAACTTCTGAGCGGATGACTTTGCCCGCAGGGCCCTCATCCATACCCTGCACAAGGCCGCGACGACGGTTAAGATCGCCGACGACGTCACCCATATAATCTTCAGGGGTGACCACCTCAACCTTCATGATCGGCTCAAGAAGGGCGGGCTTAGCTTCGAGCGCACCTTTCTTCATTGCCATGGAGCCGGCAATTTTAAAGGCCATCTCGTTGGAGTCAACGTCGTGATAAGAGCCGTCGTACAGCGTCGCCTTGATACCCAGCAGTGGGTAGCCGGCCAGACAGCCGTTCTGCATCTGCTCTTCAATACCCTGCTGAACCGCCGGGATGTATTCCTTCGGAACCACACCACCGACGATCTCGTTGACGAAGATAAAGTTCTCGCCATCTTCATCATCCAGCGGCAGCGGCTCGAGCTTCACCTTGACGTGACCATACTGACCACGACCACCAGACTGACGGACAAACTTCCCTTCGACGTCAACCGGCTGACGGATGCATTCACGGTAAGCTACCTGAGGCTTACCAATGTTCGCTTCCACCTTGAATTCGCGACGCATACGATCAACGATGATATCAAGGTGCAGCTCACCCATACCGGAAATAATGGTCTGGCCGGACTCTTCGTCAGTACGAACACGGAATGACGGATCTTCCTGCGCCAGCTTGCCGAGGGCAACGCCCATTTTTTCCTGATCAGCCTTGGACTTCGGCTCAACCGCAACCGAGATAACCGGCTCAGGGAACTCCATGCGCTCGAGAATGATCTTGGAGTTCTCATCACACAGAGTATCGCCAGTCGTGACGTTCTTCAGACCAATCGCCGCGGCGATGTCACCGGCCAGCACTTCCTTGATCTCTTCACGATCGTTGGCGTGCATCTGAACCATACGACCCACACGCTCTTTTTTGCCACGAACGGAGTTGAACACTGCGTTACCGGACTCGAGCTTACCGGAATACACCCGGAAGAAGGTCAGGGTACCCACAAACGGGTCGGTCGCGATCTTGAAAGCCAACGCCGCAAACGGAGCGTTGTCATCAACCGGACGGGTCTCTTCCGTGCCTTCGTCGTCTACTTCACCACGGATCGCCTTTACTTCGTCCGGAGCTGGCAGGAACTCGACAACAGCGTCAAGTACGGCCTGAACACCCTTGTTCTTGAAGGCAGAACCACAGGTGGCCAAAACAATCTCGTTGGCGATGGTGCGCGTGCGAAGACCTTGCTTGATTTCTTCGTAGCTCAGCTCTTCGCCTTCCAGGTACTTTTCCATGAACTCTTCGCTGGCTTCAGCCGCTGCTTCTACCATTTCTTCACGAGCCTTCTCGGCATCTGCCTTCATGGACTCGGGAATATCACGAAGCTCGTAGGTCATGCCCTGGTCGGCTTCATTCCAGTAAATGGCCTTCATGCGAAGCAGGTCAACCAGACCCTCGAACTCATCTTCCGCGCCGATCGGCAGCTGGATAGGTACAGCAGTCGCACCCAGACGGTTACGGATTTGGTCAACCACGCGCATGAAGTTGGCGCCGGCACGGTCCATCTTGTTGACGAACACCATGCGCGGAACTTCATACTTGTTGGCCTGACGCCACACAGTTTCGGACTGCGGCTCAACACCGGAGGAGCCACAGAATACAACCACAGCACCGTCAAGCACACGCAGGGAACGCTCTACTTCAATGGTGAAGTCAACGTGCCCCGGGGTATCGATAATGTTGATACGGTGCTCCGGGTACTGCTTGTCCATACCCTGCCAGAAGGTTGTAACAGCCGCAGACGTGATGGTGATACCACGCTCCTGCTCCTGAGCCATCCAGTCGGTAGTGGACGCGCCATCATGGGTCTCACCCATTTTGTGACTACGGCCGGTGTAATACAGAATACGTTCGGTCGTAGTTGTTTTGCCCGCATCCACGTGCGCACAGATACCAATGTTTCTGTAACGTTTGATAGGAGTCTTGCGTGCCACGATATAAACCTCGGCTTGTTAGAAACGGAAGTGAGAAAATGCCTTGTTGGCTTCTGCCATACGATGCACGTCTTCGCGCTTCTTCACCGCAGCACCTTTACTGTCTGCCGCATCAAGAATCTCGCCGGCCAGACGTTGTGCCATGGACTTCTCACCGCGCTTCCGTGAATATTCGACGAGCCAGCGCATGGCCAGCGCGTTCTGACGGGAAGGCCGTACTTCTACAGGCACCTGGTAAGTAGCACCACCCACACGACGGGACTTTACTTCCACCATCGGCTGGATGTTTTCCAGGGCCTTCTCGAACATGTCGATCGGCTCTTCCTTGGATTTGTCGGCAACAATGTCGAGCGCGCCATAAACAATACGCTCTGCAACAGACTTCTTACCGCTCTCCATCACGTGGTTGATGAACTTGGCAAGACGTGCACTGCCGAATTTCGGATCGGGAATGATTTCCCGTTTAGCTGCAACTCTTCTTCTAGGCATCGATAAGCCCTTATATCTAAAAGGTCTTCAGGAACCCCTGAGATAGCATCATGCTACTCAGCCTTACTCTTACCGTTCTGACAAGCAACGATAAAAGACACCCGTTCGGGACATCAGGACTTGGGTCGTTTTGCACCGTACTTGGAGCGGCCCTGCTTACGGTTCTGTACACCCTGGGTGTCCAAAGTACCGCGAACAGTGTGATAGCGCACACCCGGAAGGTCTTTTACTCGACCGCCACGGATAAGCACAACACTGTGCTCCTGAAGGTTGTGACCTTCACCACCGATGTATGAGGAAACCTCGTAGCCGTTAGTCAGACGAACACGGCACACTTTACGCAGTGCTGAGTTCGGCTTCTTCGGCGTAGTGGTGTACACACGAGTGCAAACACCACGGCGCTGAGGACAGGCCTGGAGCGCGGGAACGTCGCTCTTGGCTACCTTGCGCTTACGAGGCTTACGCACCAACTGATTAATCGTTGCCATGTAAGCAAACTCCAAAAAAACCATACCAATGAAACTTACCCCCAATGCAGGGGGTAAAATTTAAGGGACGCAAGTTTAAGCCTGCGCCCCGGGTCAGTCAAGATGACTGATCTCTTTTTAACCACCCCGGGAGTAGGTATCTACCCCGAGGATGGCGTGCACCGGCTCAACTCTCTCTATTGAGTTCAGCGCTCAGAGCTTCTTCAACGTCCGCCGCGGTTACGCCCTGCTCTTCCAGTTCGCGCTTGCGACGACGCTCATTGTGGTAGGCCAGACCGGTACCGGCGGGAATCAGACGACCCACAACAACGTTTTCCTTCAAACCGCGCAAGTAATCGCGCTTGCCTGTGACCGCACCCTCGGTAAGAACCCGGGTGGTCTCCTGGAACGAGGCCGCAGAAATGAAGGACTCGGTGGCCAGTGATGCTTTGGTGATACCCAGGAGCAAACGATCGAACCTGGCCGGCTCTTTGTCGGCCGCATTTGCTTTCTCGTTCTCTTCCATAACCTGGGTGATCTCCACCTGGTCGCCGGAGAGCAGCGTGGTATCGCCGGGATCGGTAATTTCTACCTTCCGCAGCATCTGGCGCACGATAACCTCAATGTGTTTATCGTTGATGACAACACCTTGCAGACGATAAACGTCCTGGATCTCATTGGTGATGTACTTCGCCAGTTCCACCACGCCCAGCAGACGCAAAATATCATGCGGGTTCGACGGGCCATCGGAGATTACTTCGCCCTTCTCAACGGTTTCGCCTTCGAACACGTTCAGCTGGCGATGCTTCGGAATCAGCACCTCGTAAGCGTCATCATCCTTCGGCGTAATCACCAGGCGCTTCTTGCCCTTGGTCTCTTTACCGAACGACACCACACCACTGATCTCGGCCAGAATCGCCGACTCTTTCGGACGACGGGCCTCGAACAAGTCGGCAACCCTCGGCAGACCACCGGTAATGTCACGGGTTTTCGAGCTTTCCTGCGGAATCCGCGCAACCACGTCGCCGAGTTCGACCCGGGCACCGTTGGCCATTGTGACCAACGCGTTCGCCGGCAGGAAGAAAATCGCGGCGCCACCACCTGGCAGATCCACCTCTTCCCCAGCGTCATCAATCAGCTGGATAGCCGGACGAATATCTTTACCGGCCGCAGGGCGTTCTTTCGGATCAATCACTTCCATGGTGGACAGGCCGGTCAGCTCATCAGCCTGGGTCCGGACAGTAATGCCCTCTTCCATGTTGACGAACTTGGCGGTACCCATCGCTTCCGCGATGATCGGGTGAGTGTGTGGATCCCACTTGGCAACCACGACACCGGCCTCAACCAGGTCACCGTTTTTCACGGACAGTACCGCACCGTACGGCAGCTTGTACCACTCGCGCTCACGGCCCTGCTCATCGGCAATTGCCAGAGCGGAGGACCGGGAGACCACCACCAGAGAACCGTCGGTTTTCTCAATCGATTTCAGGTTGTGCAGGCGCACCGTGCCGCCATGTTTGACCTGGATATTGTCAACCGCAGATGCCCGGCTCGCGGCACCACCAATGTGGAACGTACGCATGGTCAGCTGGGTACCCGGCTCACCAATGGACTGGGCTGCAATAACACCGACTGCTTCACCCACGTTAACCCGGTGCCCGCGGGCCAGATCGCGCCCGTAACACTTGGAGCAGATGCCATGGCGGGTGTCACAGGTAATCGCAGAGCGAACCCAGATCTCATCCACACCGGCACGCTCGACCATTTCGACGGTCTTTTCGTCCAGCAAGGTGCCTTCAGGAACAACCGCGTTGTCTTTGTCTGTCGGGGTAAACACATCCCGGGCAGTGACACGGCCCAGCACACGATCGCCCAACGGCACAACCACGTCGCCACCCTCGATGTGCGGTGTCATCAGCAGACCTTCATCGGTACCACAGTCTTCTTCAGTGACCACGAGATCCTGTGACACATCCACCAGACGACGGGTCAGGTATCCCGAGTTCGCCGTCTTCAGAGCCGTATCTGCCAGACCTTTACGGGCACCGTGGGTCGAGATGAAGTACTGCAGTACGTTCAGACCTTCCCGGAAGTTCGCCGTGATCGGCGTCTCGATGATGGAGCCGTCCGGCTTGGCCATCAGCCCCCGCATACCGGACAGCTGACGAATCTGGGCTGCGGAACCCCGCGCACCGGAATCGGCCATCATGTATACCGAGTTGAAAGACTCCTGCATCAGGTCTTCGCCGTCTTCGCCTTTAACGGGCTTGCCATCAGGGCCAACAACCTGCTCCTGAGACAAACGCTCCATCATCGCCTTGGACACTTTGTCGTTGGCGCGGGACCAGATGTCGATCACCTTGTTGTACTTCTCGCCCTGGGTCAGCAGACCCGAGGCGTACTGGTTTTCGATGTCTTTCACTTCGTCAGAAGCCGCATCGACCAGTTCGTACTTCTCTGGAGGAATCTCGAAATCGTTAAAGCCGATCGAGATACCGGAACGGGTTGCGTAGTGGTAACCCATGTACATCAGCTGGTCGGCGAAGATGACCGTATCCTTCAGACCCGCATCCCGGTAGCAGGTGTTGATCAGGTTGGAGATCGCCTTCTTGACCATCGGCTTGTTGACGATTTCGAACGGCAAGCCATCAGGCACGATATCGTAAAGCAGAGCACGGCCAACGGTGGTATCAACAATGCGGAGGCTCTCGGAGCGATTTCCGTCCTCGTCGATGGCCACTTCCCTGACGCGGACCTTTACTTTCGCCTGCAGGTCTACCTGGCCGGCGCCATAAGCCCGATGCGCTTCCTTCACGTCGGCAAAGGTCATACCTTCACCCAGTGCCGCGTGGCGCTCGCGGGTCATGTAGTAGAGGCCCAATACCACGTCCTGGGACGGCACAATGATCGGCTCGCCGTTTGCAGGCGACAGTACGTTGTTGGTAGACATCATCAACGCACGGGCTTCGAGCTGGGCTTCCAGGGTCAGCGGTACGTGTACCGCCATCTGGTCACCATCGAAGTCGGCGTTGTAGGCCGCACACACCAGCGGGTGCAGCTGAATCGCCTTACCTTCGATCAGAACCGGCTCGAACGCCTGAATACCCAAACGGTGCAGTGTAGGCGCACGGTTCAGCAGAATCGGATGCTCGCGGATGACCTCGTCGAGGATATCCCAGACCACGCCTTCTTCACGCTCGACCATCTTCTTGGCGGCCTTGATGGTGGTCGCCAGCCCGCGATGCTCCAGCTTGGAGAAGATAAACGGCTTGAACAGCTCCAGCGCCATTTTCTTGGGCAGACCGCACTGATGTAGCCGCAGATAGGGCCCGACCACGATGACCGAACGGCCCGAGTAGTCAACACGCTTACCCAGCAGGTTCTGACGGAAACGCCCCTGCTTACCCTTGATCATGTCGGCCAATGACTTCAGCGGCCGCTTGTTGGTGCCAGTGATGGCACGGCCACGACGGCCGTTGTCCAGCAGGGCATCCACAGCTTCCTGCAGCATCCGCTTCTCGTTACGCACGATGATGTCCGGAGCGTTCAGCTCCAACAGGCGCTTGAGGCGGTTGTTCCGGTTGATCACCCGGCGGTACAGATCGTTCAGGTCGGAGGTGGCAAAGCGCCCACCATCCAGCGGCACCAGCGGACGCAGGTCCGGCGGCAGAACCGGCAGGACGGTCATAACCATGTCACCCGGCTTGTTACCGGAGTACAGGAAGGCCTCAAGAATCTTCAGGCGCTTGCTGAACTTTTTGATCTTGGTTTCGGAATTGGTCTGCGGAATCTCTTCGCGCAATCCGTCAACTTCCGCCTGCAAATCAATGTCCTGCAACAGCTGCTTGACCGCCTCCGCGCCCATGCGGGCGTCGAACTCGTCACCGAACTCTTCCAGGGCTTCGTAATACTGCTCATCGTTCAGCAGCTGGCCCTTCTCCAGGGTGGTCATCCCGGGATCGATAACAATAAAGGATTCGAAGTACAGGACCCGCTCGATGTCACGCAGGGTCATGTCCAGCATCAGGCCGATGCGAGACGGCAGTGACTTCAAGAACCAGATGTGCGCGACCGGGCTGGCCAGCTCGATGTGGCCCATCCGCTCACGGCGGACACTGGCCAGGGCGACTTCAACACCACACTTCTCACAGATCACACCGCGGTGTTTCAGGCGCTTGTATTTTCCGCACAGGCATTCGTAGTCTTTGATCGGGCCGAAGATCTTGGCACAGAAAAGACCGTCACGCTCCGGCTTGAAGGTGCGGTAGTTAATGGTCTCAGGCTTTTTGACTTCACCAAAAGACCAGGAACGAATCATGTCAGGCGACGCCAGGCCAATGCGGATGGCGTCGAATTCCTTGCTCTGATTCTGGCTCTTGAGAAGATTCAGCAAATCTTTCATCAGTAAAAGCTCCGGATGGCGTTAATCTCGGGCGGGCACAGCTTGTGCCCGCTCACGCTGCCAAAAACAATTCGGCTCACTCGGATTCCAGCTCGATGTCGATACCCAGCGAGCGGATCTCCTTGACAAGAACGTTGAAGGATTCGGGCATACCCGGCTCCATGCGATGATCGCCATCGACAATGTTCTTGTACATCTTTGTCCGACCATTTACGTCGTCGGACTTGACGGTGAGCATTTCCTGGAGGGTGTAGGCCGCACCGTAGGCCTCCAGAGCCCAGACTTCCATCTCACCGAAGCGCTGGCCCCCAAACTGCGCCTTACCACCCAGCGGTTGCTGGGTAACGAGGCTGTAAGAGCCGGTGGAACGGGCGTGCATCTTATCGTCGATCAGATGGTTCAGCTTGAGAATGTACATGTAGCCCACAGTCACCGGACGATCAAATGCGTCCCCTGTCCGCCCATCGTACAGCATAGTCTGGCCGCTGGTATCCAGATCCGCCAGCTCAAGCATACGCTTGACTTCGGCTTCCTTGGCCCCGTCGAACACCGGTGTTGCCATAGGCACACCGCTGCGCAGGTTATTACACAGCTCCAGGATCTCTTTATCGCTCAGGCTGTCCAGGTCCACTTTGAACACTTCGTCAGAGTGGTTATAAATCTGATCCAGCAGATCACGCAACTCGGCGATCTTGCGCTGCTCGTCGAGCATACGGCTGATCTTCTCGCCCAAGCCCTTGGCCGCAGCGCCCAGATGGGTCTCCAGAACCTGACCAACGTTCATCCGCGACGGAACACCCAGCGGGTTAAGCACGATGTCCACGGTGTTGCCGAACTCGTCATACGGCATATCTTCGATCGGCTTCACCGACGAGATAACACCCTTGTTACCATGGCGGCCTGCCATCTTGTCGCCCGGCTGAATGCGGCGCTTGATCGCGAGGTAGACCTTCACGATCTTCAGCACGCCCGGGGCCAGATCATCACCCTGCTGAAGCTTGCCTTTCTTGTCTTCAAAGCGCGCTTCGTGTTCTTTCTTGCGATCTTCCAGACCCTGCTCGGATTTCTCCAGCAGCTCGTTCAGCGCTTCATCTTTCATCCGCAGCTTGAACCAGTCCGGCCTTGGCAAACCTGCCAGATAGCCTTCATCAAGCTTGGCACCTTTCTTGGCGCCCGGCCCGCTGATGACTTCCTGCCCTTTCAGAGCCGACATCAGGCGCTCGTAAGTCGCACCTTCAACAATCCGGTATTCGTCTTTCAGATCCTTGCGGTACTTGTCGAGCTGTTCTTTCTCGATGGCCAGGGCCCGGGCATCTTTTTCAATACCGTCACGAGTAAACACCTGAACATCAATAACCGTACCGCGAGTACCGGTCGGCACACGCTGAGAGGTGTCCTTAACGTCAGACGCCTTCTCACCGAAAATGGCACGCAGGAGCTTCTCCTCCGGCGTCAGCTGGGTTTCGCCCTTCGGCGTTACCTTGCCGACCAGGATATCTCCAGGACCGACTTCAGCACCGATATAGACAACACCGGACTCATCCAGCTTGGACAGCGCACTCTCACCAACGTTCGGAATATCAGCCGTTATTTCTTCGCTGCCCAACTTGGTGTCCCGAGCCACACAGGTCAGTTCCTGAATGTGGATGGTGGTCAGGCGATCTTCCTGAACAACCTTCTCGGAAATGAGAATGGAGTCCTCAAAGTTGTAACCGTTCCACGGCATGAACGCGATCCGCATATTCTGACCCAGGGCCAGCTCACCCAGATCGACGGACGGGCCATCGGCCAGCACATCACCGCGGGCCACGACATCACCCTGGCGAACAATGGAGCGCTGGTTGATGCACGTATTCTGGTTGGAACGGGTGTACTTGGTGAGGTTATAGATATCCACACCAGCATCACCGGCCGCCGTTTCCTCGTGCTTCACCCGAACCACGATACGGGCCGCGTCGACGCTCTCAATGACACCGCCGCGACGTGCGGTGACACACACACCGGAGTCCTGCGCCACCGTGCGCTCAACACCAGTACCAACCAGTGGCACCTGTGACTTCAGCGTCGGTACAGCCTGACGCTGCATGTTCGCACCCATCAGGGCCCGGTTAGCATCGTCGTGCTCGAGGAACGGAATCAGCGACGCCGCAACGGATACGACCTGACGCGGAGATACGTCCATGAAGTTGACCGCTTCTGGCGGTGCAACGGTAAATTCGTTCTGGTGACGAACGGTTACCAGCTCGTCGGTCAGGCGCTTACCTTCATCGGTCGTCGCACTGGCCTGGGCGATGACGTAGTTGCTCTCTTCAATCGCAGAGAGGTACACCAGCTCATCGGTTACCACACCCTCGACAACCTTCCGGTACGGGCTTTCAAGGAAGCCGTAGGAGTTGGAGCGGGCGTAGGTCGCCAGCGAGTTGATCAGACCGATGTTCGGACCTTCCGGCGTCTCGATCGGGCATACGCGACCATAGTGAGTCGGATGTACGTCACGAACCTCAAAGCCTGCACGCTCGCGAGTCAGGCCACCTGGGCCCAACGCAGAGATACGACGCTTGTGCGTGACCTCGGACAACGGGTTGTTCTGGTCCATAAACTGGGACAGCTGGCTTGAACCGAAGAACTCTTTCACCGCCGCCGCAACCGGCTTGGCGTTAATCAGGTCCTGCGGCATCAAGCCTTCGCTTTCCGCCAGACTCAGACGCTCACGTACTGCGCGCTCAACCCGAACCAGACCGACACGGAACTGGTTTTCCGCCATCTCACCCACGCACCGTACGCGACGGTTGCCCAGGTTATCGATGTCATCAACATGGCCTTGGCCGTTCCGGATCGAAATAAGCGTCTTGAGGACGTCGATAATGTCTTCGTGGGTCAGCGTGCCTTCGCCCGTGCTCTCCTCGCGGCCAAGACGGCGATTGAGCTTCATCCGGCCAACGGCAGACAGATCATAACGCTCTTCGGAGAAGAACAGATTATTAAACAGATTCTCCGCAGATTCTTTCGTGGGCGGCTCGCCCGGGCGCATCATACGGTAGATTTCTACCAACGCTTCCAGAGGCGCACGGGTCGGATCGATACGCAGGGTATCGGACATGAACGGACCGCAATCCAGATCGTTGGTGTACAGCGTTTCAATGTCTTTCACACCGGCGTCGAGAATTTTGGTGACGACTTCTTCGTTCAGCTCGGTGTTGCATTCCACCAGCACTTCACCGGTGGCCTGATCGATCATGTCCTTCGCAAGGACACGGCCATACAGATATTCTGTCGGAACTTCCAGCTCGGTAATCCCGGCCTTTTCCAACTGCTTGATATGCCGCGCGGTAATCCGGCGACCTTCCTCAACAATAATGCCACCGTCATTACCCTTGATATCAAAGGTCGCGATGTCGCCACGCAAACGGCTTGGAACCAGCTCAAGCTTGCACGCTTCCGCGCCCAGGCTGAACTTACTGGTTTCAAAGAACATATCGAGCATCTGCTCGGAGGTGTAGCCCAGCCCCCGCAACAGGATAGACGCCGGCAGCTTACGGCGGCGGTCGATACGAACGAATACGGAATCCTTGGGATCAAACTCGAAATCCAACCACGAGCCACGGTAAGGAATCACCCGCGCTGAATAGAGCAGCTTACCGGACGAATGGGTCTTGCCCTTGTCGTGATCGAAGAATACACCCGGTGAACGATGCAGCTGGGAAACAATGACACGCTCAGTACCGTTAACAACAAAGGTACCGTTCTCCGTCATAAGGGGCATCTCGCCCATGTAGACTTCTTGCTCTTTAATGTCCTTGATCGCCTTGTTGGACGATTCCTTATCATAAATGATCAGGCGGACCTTTACCCGTAGCGGCGCAGCGTAGGTTACGCCCCTGAGCTGACATTCCTTGACGTCAAAAACCGGCTCGCCGATACGATAGCTCACATACTCGAGCGCGGCGTTGCCAGAATAACTGACAATCGGGAATACGGATTTGAACGCTGCGTGAAGACCGGTTTCCCGGCGGTCTTCAGGAGCGGCTTCCATTTGCAGGAAGTCCCGGAACGAATCCAGCTGAATAGACAGCAAATAGGGGACGTCCATCACGGAAGGCAATTTACTAAAATCTTTGCGAATCCGCTTTTTCTCAGTGTAGGAGTAAGTCATCTGCATTCCCCAGCTTTAGACCTGATACCTGGTATCAAGAAGCAATCAAATGTTCTGCTTTGGGGCCGAATTGCTCGGCTTATCGCGCCGTCTTGAACAAGACTCTGGCTGTAGGTTATAGACCTGACATCAACCTTTACTTGCACACCAGACTCTATAGCATATACAACAGAAAAAGGCCGGTGGCACGAAGCCACCAGCCCGCCCATGCTTAACGCACGGTGTCGATCAACAGCCGACTCTTACTTGAGCTCAACAGAAGCGCCTGCTTCCTCAAGCTTCTTCTTGGCTTCTTCAGCCTCGTCCTTGCTGGCAGCTTCCTTAACAGTAGAAGGAGCACCGTCAACCATTTCCTTGGCTTCTTTCAGGCCCAGGCCTGTCAGCTCGCGAACGGCCTTGATAACGTTAACTTTCTTCTCGCCAGGACCGGTCAGAACCACGTCGAACTCGGTCTGCTCTTCTGCAGCGGCAGCGTCGCCACCAGCAGCGGCCGGTGCAGCAGCAACTGCAGCTTCGGCAGAAACATTGAACTTCTCTTCCATTGCTTCAACGAGCTCAACAACTTCCATTACGCTCATTTCAGCGATTGCATTCAAAATATCGTCTTTAGACAGAGCCATGACTTTCTCCCAAAAATGTAAAAAATGGTGTTCAACAGAATCAAGCAGCTTCTTGCTTCTGGTCTCGGACTGCAGCTACCACACGTGTAATCCTGCCCGGAATGTCGTTCAGGGTACGTGCAAGCTTGGTAACTGGTGCCTGTGTCACAATGGCCAGCTTGGTCAACGCTTCGTGCAGCGTCGGCAGCGTAGCCAGGCGATCGATCTGTTCTGCGCCCATCAGCTCACCGCCGACAGCCAGACCCTTGATTTCGAACGCCTCTTTCTCTTTGGCGAAGTCCTTCAGCAGGCGTGCAGCCGCGCCAGGATCTTCCATAGAGAAAGCCAGAATGGTTGGACCAACCAACGCCGGATCAATGCACTCGAACTCGGTACCGCGAATCGCGATCTTCGCAAGATTGTTACGAACAACCTTCAGATTCACGTTTTCGGCACGAGCCTTGGCACGCAGCGCCGTCATGTCACCGGAGGTGACACCACGGTAGTCAGCCAAAACCACAGACAGAGCAGTACCAGCAGTCTCGTTGACTTCAGCGACGATCGCTTTCTTGTCTTCGAGTCTAATTGCCACTGGTTTTCTCCTCGATTTCGCCGGCTTATGCCAGCAAACCCATCTATGCCCCTTGCGGGACGCCTAACGGTGTTTGGGTTCAGAGAGAACGTCTTCACACCGTCTGCGCAGGCGTTGCTTTAACCCTTGCGGCGCGCCAGGCGCGCCTCGGGGGCCTGCGGTCTTTGACAGCCTTGGCTTCCGCCCAGACTACAAAGTAACTACCGATCAGAGCCTCAGATGCTCAGAGTGCCCTGATCGATAGTCAGGCCAGGCCCCATCGTAGAAGAGACAGTGATCTTTTTCAGATACACGCCCTTGGACGATGCAGGCTTGGCTTTTTTCAGATCTGCAACCAGAGCTTCAAGGTTTTCCTTGATGGTCTGAGCAGTAAATTCAACGTTACCCAGCGGAGCGTGGATAATGCCGTTTTTGTCGGTACGGTAGCGAACCTGACCTGCCTTGGCATTCTTCACCGCAGTCTCAACATCTGCAGTAACGGTACCAACCTTCGGGTTCGGCATCAGGCCACGGGGGCCCAGGATCTGGCCCAGCTGACCAACAACGCGCATGGCGTCCGGCGTAGCGATGACCACGTCGAAATCCATGTTGCCTTTTTTAACCTCGTCCGCCAGGTCATCCATGCCCACGATATCCGCACCGGCTGCAGTCGCTTTCTCGGCATTGGCACCCTGAGTGAAAACGGCAACGCGAACGCTCTTGCCAGTACCGTGCGGCAGAACCGTGCTGCTACGAACAACCTGATCAGATTTACGAGCGTCAACGCCCAGGTTAACGGCCACATCAACCGACTCTTTGAACTTGACGCCCTGACCGAGTTCGGCCAACAGCGCCACCGCTTCATCAACGGTGTACGCGCGGGTAGAGTCTACTTTTTCACGAATCAGCTTTTGACGCTTGCTCAGCTTTGCCATGTTACAGACCCTCCACGTTCAGGCCCATACTACGGGCAGTTCCGGCAATGGTACGAATCGCAGCGTCCATATCGGCAGCTGTCAAATCCGGCTCTTTGGTCTTGGCAATTTCTTCCAGCTGAGCACGGGTAACCGTACCCACTTTGTCAGTATTCGGGCGGCCAGAACCACTCTTCACACCAGCAGCCTTCTTCAGAAGCACCGGCGCCGGCGGAGTCTTGGTAATAAAGGTGAAACTACGATCGCTGTAAACAGTGATCACAGTCGGAATCGGCAAGCCCGGCTCCATGCCTTGAGTCTTGGCATTGAAGGCTTTACAGAATTCCATGATGTTTACGCCGCGCTGACCCAGGGCCGGACCAACGGGGGGACTCGGGTTGGCCTGACCGGCAGCAACCTGAAGCTTGATATAGGCTTCGATTTTCTTCGCCATGATAGTTCTCCTATGGGTTCTAACGCCTTACGGCTCCCCGCTTAAATAACTGCATAACGCAGACACAAAAAGCCCGCGTCGCCGTGGCGCGCGAGCTCTCAGCTTTCCTGGCTGCGGGTCAGTCTTTTTCTACCTGACCAAACTCCAGCTCCACCGGAGTCGACCGACCAAATATCAGCACCGCAACCTTGACCCGACTCTTGTCGTAGTCAACTTCTTCTACTACGCCATTGAAGTCTGCAAACGGACCTTCAACAACGCGCACAACCTCACCCGGCTCGAACAAGGTCTTCGGCTTCGGCTTGTCCGCTCCACTTTCGACACGGCGCAGAATCGCTTCTGCTTCGCGCTCGGTAATCGGAGCCGGCTTATCCTTGGTACCACCAATAAAGCCCAAAACTCGCGGCGTGTTCTTCACAAGGTGCCACGTAGCGTCGTCCATTTCCATCTGGACCAGTACGTATCCCGGATAGAATTTACGCTCGCTTTTGCGCTTTTTCCCGTCGCGCATTTCGACGACTTCTTCGGTTGGGACCAGAATCTCGCCAAACTGATCTTCCATACCTTCCAGCGCGACGCGCTCCCTAAGAGTGCGCATTACGTGCTTTTCAAAGCCAGAATACGCATGTACAACGTACCAGCGTTTAGCCATTGCCCACTCCCGTTAGCCGATGAAGCCGGCGACCAGCCAGCTGATCAGCGAATCCATGCCCCACAGAATCAAAGCCACAACCAGCACAAAGACCACAACAATAATGGTGGTTTGAACAAGTTCTGGCCTGGTGGGCCAAACGACTTTCCGGATCTCGACACGCGCTTCTTTAAGCAAAGTAGCGAAACGACGGCCACGCTCGGTCTGAAGCGCGACAAATGCCGACACAAGCCCCAACCCAACGAGAGCCAGAACGCGATACAGCACAGACTCGGCACTGAAATACTGATTGCCGACTACTCCGACGGCGATCAGAACAAACACAACCAGCCATTTCAAAGCATCGAAACGGCTGGCTGACTGAACGGCTTTTGACTCCATAGGAATCAGCTTATGTATCCGGATGTTAAAAAATGGCAGGCCAGGAGGGAATCGAACCCCCAACCTGCGGTTTTGGAGACCGCTGCTCTGCCAATTGAGCTACTGGCCTGCACCGAAACAACTCAGCGCAACAACAAACGAGTAACCCGAAGGTTACTCGACAATCTTGGCAACCACGCCGGCACCAACGGTACGGCCACCTTCGCGAATCGCGAAGCGCAGACCATCTTCCATGGCGATCGGAGCGATCAGGGTAAC
>NZ_JBNFVX010000026.1:0-17392 GCF_049943275.1 Marinobacter sp. VGCF2001 | reverse complement strand
CCCGCGCAGCCACAGGGCCATCACCGACCGTTTTTCCCGGCTCGCCAATGCCGCTGTTTTCGCCGTCGACTACCGGCTGATGCCGGAACACCGGTTTATGGATGGCCTGCGAGATTGCCGCCAGGCCTACGCATGGCTCCTCGACCACGGCCCGGATGGCGAAGCACAGGCTGAGTTTATTGTGGTGGCAGGTGACTCTGCAGGTGGCAGCCACACCCTTTCATTACTGGCCTGGATTCGCGACAATGGCTTGCGACAAGCTGATGCAGCGGTCGCTTTTTCACCCTCAACCGACCTTACCCTGACAGCACCGAGCAACCGCGAGAACATCCGAACAGATCCCCTGTTAGGCCCAGTATTTGGCGGCCTCTCAAAAATCCCCCTGCCCCTGTTGTGGTGGGGTACGTTGGCTGCTTTCCGAATCTCACCGACCAATCCTGCAGCGTCACCACTGAGGGGAGAACTGAACGACTTGCCTCCCGTGCTTATCCACGCCAGCACTACCGAAATGCTGCTGGACAACGCCGCTCGCTATGCCGCCAAGGCAGCGGCGCAGGGCTCACCGGTTAAGCTTCACACCTGGCAGAACATGGTGCACGTGTGGCACATTTTTACTCCGTTGCTGCCCGAAGCCGACGAGGCTTTTGACGACGTCGCGGCATTCCTGGAAAACGTGGAGCAACGATAAGGGCAGCCCTCCGTTTTATTCAGTTTGCTTGCGCCGGACATACAGCACCTTGTGAACTCGGGCCACAACGGTCCCGGCTTCGTCCACAATGTCGATGTGCCATTCCGGCAGATACTTGTCGCCCCCGGCCGTGGCCTGGCGGACTTCCTCAAGACGGGCGTCTGTCAGCTCAAAGTTCGCGGTAACCCGGCCCTTGCCGGGACGAATGAAATCGATACTCGCAGACTTGTCCCAGACGATGTAATCGCTCCCCAGCCGGCGCATGAGTAACAGCATATACATCGGGTCTACCATGCTGTAGAGCGATCCACCGAAGTGCGTGCCCACATAATTGGTGTTATACCAGTGCTGCCGCATCTCGACAGTGGCAGCGCTGAAGTCATCGGCAATATGGGTCACTTTGATGCCCGCGCCCAGGTAAGGCGCGAAGGTGGAAAGCACTCGGCGCAGTGCGCCGGCACTGGTAAACCAGCGGCGAATTGTTGAATTCATAGAAACATTCGAACCTTAATAAATCAGTCGGTTGACTATGTAGCTCGCTATCATCTTACAGCTACACTCCGTTTTCAACGGAAATTCATACGCTCGTTTGATTTTTTCAGACTACGAATATCAGGGTTTTACACCAAACCAGTGGGGGTAGTTCAGAAGGCAGTACAAGGCGAGCATATCGTACACCGCATGCCAGACCATCACCATGGGCAAGCTGCCCCAATACTGGTAAGCGCCACCGAGCACCAACCCCAGCCCCGTTGCGACCATGAAGTAAGTGAACGACACATAATGCACCAGCCCGAACAGAACCGAGGCGGCGATCAGGGCGGTCCAGGGACCGGTCACCTGCAACAACCAGCCCTGCACGGCCCCGCGAAACAACAGCTCCTCCCCAACACCCGCGAATACACAGAGCAGCAACAAAACGGGCCATCGATAGCTTCTGGCAAACCGGTAAAGCGCTTGCATCTGTGAGCCAAGATCATCGGGGAAAAGCCAGGACAGTCGGGTGAGAAAAAGCAGAACCAGATACGTCGCGCCTGCTCCCAGAAAGCCGTATAACAGGATTTCTAACAGATTCAGGCTACCCGACAGCACCGGGATGCCGAGTAACCAGATCGCAAGCCAACCCACCACACCAATACCGCCCTGAAACAACAGGGCGGCGGCCGTCGATATGGCCGTTCGATTCTGAGCCATGGCTTAGTTTTCGAACAGATCCTTAACCGGGAACAGATCATCATAGGCGGGAGTCTGTTTCTGGGCCTTGGCCTGGAAAGATTTCATCATGTCGGTAGGGCGGAACATTCCGGACTGCCAGGTGGCCATATAACGCAGGCTGTCTTCCACGCTGTGGTCACGGCTGAAGTTGATCATTTCCTTGCAGCCCGTCACCGCCAATGGTGAGTTCGCCGCAATCTGTGCAGCGATGGCCATCACGCCATCGAGCATGGCTTCCTGGGTCTCGTATACGGAATTCACGAAACCAAGCCGATGGGCTTCTTCGGAACCAAACTTGCGGCCGGTATAGGCCAGCTCACGCACCACGCCTTCCGGCATCAGCTTGGGCAGGCGCTGCAACGTACCCACATCCGCGGTCATGCCCAGCTCGGTTTCCTTGATTGTAAAATAGGCATCGGCCGTGCAATAACGACTGTCAGCGGCACACACCAGATCCAGCGCGCCACCAATGCAGCCACCGTGAACCGCCGCCAGCACCGGCAGGCGCACTTTCTCAAGAGATGTCAGCGTATCCTGAAGCTGCAGGACAACCCGGCGCAGATTTTCAGCCATACGCCCGGGATCGCCACTCATGGGCACAGACTTCGGGTCTGAAAATACGCCAAGGTCCATACCGGCAGAGAAATGCTTTCCGGTTGAAGAAATCACGATAACCCGCGCATCGGTGGAGGCTTCGATCTCCTGCACGCAGCGGGGCAGCTCCAGCCAGAAGGCTTTATTCATGCTGTTCAGGGCCTCGGGGCGGCTGAACTGAACGTGGGCAATGTGGTTTTTTACTTCAACGTTAAAACTTTCGTAGTTTTCGAGTGCAGACATGATGGATCCCGTATCATCTCAGAGCATGGTTTCGTATTATTAGGCTGCACATTACCTCGAAATGAAGCACGATGGAATTCACTTTCCCTGGCCCGGCGGCAGGACCACCCATTCCGGGTCATCGAATTCACCCAGGGGCCGAATCTCAACGAAAGGCGCGGCGCTTTTGATGATCTCCATTATCCTCGGGTCTTTGCGGGCGTCCATGGCGTCCCGGTCGGCCTTGCTGTCCCAGCTCGCAATGGCAATCAGCTTGTTCGGCTCACCGATTTTCCTGTGCAGTTCGGTGCCCCGCGCACCCGGTGCCTGCTGAATCAGCTCGCTGGCACGGACCCAGGCATCGGCGTAGTCCTCGGCGGTATGCCCGTCTTTTACCGTAACCTCGAAAATATACTTCATCGTAGCCCCCTGATTTGCAGCAGCGTCAGTTCATAGTCCAGACTTGAACAGAACAAATCAACGTCCGACCCATGGAGATGAACTCGTGTATAAGAAAATACTGGTTCCCGTCGATCTTGCTCATCTGGACAAGATACCCAAAACCCTGAACACCGCCATCGACATGGCCAAGCACTATCAAGCTAGCCTGTGCTACGTCACGGTTACCAACAGTACTCCCGGGGCGGCTGCGCACAACCCCGGGGAACTCAAGGAGAAACTGGCAGAGTTTGCCGGGGAGCAGGGCCGTGCCCACGGCATCGAAACCTCTGCAGAAGTTCTGGAATCGGTTGATACCGCGGTGGAACTGGACAAAAAGCTTCTGGGCGCCATCAAGGAGACCGGCGCTGATCTGGTGATTATGGCGTCCCACGCCCCCGGGCTGGGCGATGCACTGCATCTGTTGCGGTCCAATGGGGCCGAAATCGTCAAACACAGTGATGTTTCGGTTTTCATTATTCGCTGACCCTTGCGGTAGACTGGCCGGACATTCGCAAGGAGTTGCCAATGTCCGAACCGCTGGTCTTCGTTCTCGCCGCCATCGCCCTGATTGGCGGCTCGCTGTTTTATCTGTTCTTCTACCGCAGCTGGCATCGCCGCCGCGAACTGCAACAGCCCTTTCCTGAACCCTGGCGCCGGCTTCTCGTGGAACAGGTTCCTCTCTACTCCCGGCTCTCCGACGCCCACAAATCCCGGCTTGAGAACCTCGTTCAGCTCTTTATCTCTGAAAAAGACTTCTACGAATGCGACGGTTTTGAAATTGATGACCGGGTACGGGTAACCATCGCCGGCCATGCCTGCCTGCTACTGCTTGAGCGGGCGTTTTACGAATACGACGATGTGAAGAGCATCCTGGTTTACCCCGATATCTACCGGGTACAGGATACCGACAGCGATGGCCTGGTGGTCAGCACCAGTGACGAAACCCGGGCCGGAGAGGCCTGGTCTCACGGCCGGGTGATTCTGGCCTGGAGCCAGTGTGAGCTTGCCATCAGCCACCCCCACGGCCCGCACAATGTCATTCTTCATGAATTCGCCCACCAGCTGGACTACCTGGACGGCACAGCTGACGGCGCACCGCCACTGAGCGGTGACCAGGCGAAACAATGGCAGGACACCATGACCGAGGCATGGGACCATCTGCGCCATCGGCTGCAGCACCATCATAAACCCTGGCTTGATCCTTATGGCGCCACCGAACCCGCCGAGTTTTTTGCTGTTCTGACCGAAGCCTTTTACCAGCAACCGCATCATTTGAGGCATGAAAAACCCGGCGTCTACGATGTCCTGTGTCGTTTTTATCGGTTCGACCCGGAACATATGCGCGGCCACTACCAATAATAATTAGCCGCCGATGCCGTTACCCTTAACCCCCAGACGGTCAAGATAGAGGTGCAGCTCCTGCTCACTGATGTTCACGTACTCCAGTACCCGGCCATAGAGCATCACCGTTGGTACATTGCGCCCTCCCAGCTCTTTCTGGGTTTCGCTCAGGACGTACAGTATCGTCCTTTCTGTTTTTGTGAGACCATCCCGCGCGTCGGGGATTACCTCGTCTATTCCGCGTAAACTGCTCATATCTCTGAATCCGGTAAGCTGCCCATGGAAATCAAAGTCAATTATCTCGACAACCTGAGGCTTGAGGCCAAATTCGACGATTTTACCGTCACCTCCGACCAGCCCGTGCGTTACAAAGGCGACGGATCGGCGCCCGGCCCGTTTGACTACTTCCTGGCGTCCTCCGCCATGTGCGCAGCCTACTTTGTGAAGGTGTACTGCAACGCCCGCGATATTCCCACAGACAACATCCGGCTGTCGCAGAACAACATTGTAGACCCGGAGAACCGCTACAAGCAGATCTTCAAGATTCAGGTGGAACTGCCGGAAGATATTTCCGACAAAGATCGCCAGGGCATTATTCGTTCGATTGACCGCTGTACCGTCAAAAAAGTGGTACAAACCGGCCCGGATTTCCAGATTGAAGTGGTGGAAAACCTGGACGAAGACGCCCAGGCCCTGCTCACCGCTGCCCCGGGCGGCGACTCCAGCACCTACATTGAAGGCAAAGACCTTCCGCTGGAACAGACCATCGCCAACATGAGTGGCATCCTGGCCGATCTCGGCATGAAGATCGAGATCGCCTCCTGGCGCAACATTGTGCCCCACGTGTGGTCGCTGCACGTGCGCGACACCGCCGCCCATATGTGTTTTACCAACGGCAAGGGCGCCACCAAGGAAGCCGCGCTGGCGTCTGCTCTGGGCGAATTCATCGAGCGCCTGAACTGCAACTTTTTCTACAACGATCAGTACTTCGGTCAGGAGATCGGCAACAGCGAATTCGTTCATTACCCGAACGAGAAATGGTTTCAGCCCGGTCCCGAGGGTGAACTGCCCGAGGGCATTCTGGACGACCACTGCCTGAGCATCTACAACCCGGACGGTGAACTGCTGGGCACTCACCTGTTCGACACCAACTCCGGCACCCCGGAGCGCGGTATCTGCAGTATTCCCTACGTGCGCCAGTCAGACGGAGCAACGGTTTACTTTCCTTCTAACCTGATCGAAAACCTCTACCTGAGCAACGGCATGAGTGCCGGCAACACGCTGGAGGAAGCACAGGTACAGTGCCTGTCGGAAATTTTCGAGCGGGCGGTTAAAAAAGAAATCATCGAAAATGAAATCGCCCTGCCAGACGTGCCAGACGAGGTGTTAGCCAAATACCCGGACATTGTCGAAGGCCTGAACGCACTGGAAGCACAAGGGTTCCCGGTGCTGGTCAAAGACGCCTCTCTGGGGGGGCAGTTCCCGGTGATTTCGGTTACCGTGATGAACCCGAAAACCGGCGGCGTATTTGCCTGCTTTGGTGCCCACCCCTGCCTGCAGGTGGCACTGGAGCGCAGCCTGACCGAATTGATGCAGGGTCGCAGTTTCGAGGGCCTGAACGACCTGCCGGCCCCCACCTTCAATTCCATGGCAGTGACCGAGCCCAACAACTACGTTGAACACTTTATCGATTCCAGCGGCGTGGTGTCCTGGCGCTTCTTCAGCGCCAAATCCGACTACGATTTCGTGGAATGGGATTTCTCCGGCAGCAACGCAGAAGAAGCCGCTACCCTGTTCGGCATCCTCGCGGAGATGGGTAAAGAATGCTATATGGCGGTCTTTGAAGACCTCGGCGCGCCGGTCTGCCGTATTCTGGTGCCGGGCTATTCCGAGGTGTATCCGGTGGAAGACCTGGTGTGGGACAACACCAACATGGCGCTGGCGTTCCGGGAAGACATCCTCAATCTACACCGCTTGAGCGAAGATGAACTCACCGACCTGGTCCAGCGCCTGGAAGAAGCCGAGCTCGACGTATACATGACCATCGTCACCCTGATCGGCATCGAATTCGATGAAAACACGGTGTGGGGCCAGCTCACCATTCTGGAGCTGAAGCTGCTGATCTATCTGGCACTGGGGGAACTGGAAGAAGCCCAGGAACTGGTGGAAATGTTCCTGCAGTTCAACGACAACACTGTTGAACGCGGTTTGTTCTACCAGGCCATGAATGCCGCACTGGAAGCGACACTGAGCGAAGAGCTGGAGCTGGACGACTACCTCTACAACTTCCGCCGGATGTTTGGTGAAGAGGTTATGGATAGCGTGGTCGGCTCAATCAACGGCACGGTCCGCTTTTACGGACTGGAGGAAACCGGCATGGACCTGCGCGGCCTGGACCGGCACCTGAAAATGATCGAGAGCTACAAAAAGCTGCACGCGGCCAGAGCCCACAAGGCTGGAGCTCAACGGTAAGTATTGGCCGGACGGTCTCCCGTGTGAATCACCTGCTGGCCAATTACCCGGATAGCCCCCGGCCGGCAGGTAGCGTGAAACGGGGTTTTACCGGCTACGTCGCCATCCACCGTTACCGTCTTGGTGCGGGAGGCGTCAACCTGGCACCACTTGCCCTTGATCTGGATGACGGTACTGGTCCGGCGCGGCGTCTTGCGGTTCAGGCGCACCATCAGAAATGCAAGTAACAGTTGCGGGAATGGGCGCGGTTTAACGGCAATGACATCCAGCAGGCCATCATTGGCAGAGGCCTCCGGTATTTCGTGGCCGCCACCGAAATAGGCCCCCGTGGCAACCGCAATAGATAGCCAACGGCCATCCAGAGCGGAGCGATCGGTACGAATACGGGCGTGAAATCCCCGCTGAGCCCCCAGCTGTCGGAACAGCGTAGCAATGTAACTCATAGGCCCGAGGATCTTCTTGGCAGGAGAGCTGGCCTGGCGCGAAGGCAGAGTACCCAGGCCAATGTGTGCCACATTCAGATAGATGCGGTCGTCAAACTCCGCCACATCGATCATCTCGGTACTGCCCTCTGCCACCAGACGCGCCACCTCCGCCGGTTCAGACGGAATACCCAGGTTGCGAGCAAAATCATTAGCGGTTCCCGAGGGCAAAACCGCGAGCGTCGCGCCGGTACGCAGGCACAGTTCGGCCACACCGTTAACTGTGCCATCTCCACCCGCGGCCAACAGTACGTCGTTGCCAGCCACCTGGCGCAGCCACTGTTCGGTATCATCCAGCCTGCACTTGTTTACCTTCTCAATGCCCTGCTCTCGCAGATACGGCAACCAGAAATCCGCATCGCGGCCACCATCGCCAGAACCGGGGCTATCCACCAGCCAATACGCCATACCATTCCCTCTGGAGAAAGAAACTGTCCCCTTCATTTGATAGCATGGCTGACCGATTTCTTCATGCAGGAAGCATTACCGTATGGCAACGCGCATCACTATCCACTACTGCACCGGCTGCAACTGGATGCTGAGATCTGCCTGGATGGCGCAGGAATTACTGACCACCTTTGACGGCATGATCGACGAGCTCACCCTCAAACCCGGCACCGGCGGGATCTTTGAGGTCTGGGTAAATGACACCCGAATCTGGTCACGCAAGGAGAAAGGCGGGTTCCCCGACATCAAACAGCTGAAGCAACTGGTTCGGGATCAGATTGCCCCGGAGCATTCGCTGGGGCACTCGGACAAACCGGCTTAGTAAAACTTTCCCCTGAACATCGGGGGAAGGCTAAATAACGAAAAAAGCCCGCACGCGGCGGGCTTTTCTGGCTTAAGAGACCGAGCCAAACCTCAGTTTGTCTTGATTAACACCACAAGGCCGAGCTCTTCAGGATCGGCGCCGGTGTCTGCGTAGCGCAGAGCAAACACACCCAGGCTGGCGTCTTCATTGAAGAAACCGTCCATAGTGACTGTACCGTCGGAATCCGCAATGGTCAGTGTGGTTGCACCATCAGCGGCAATATCAGCCCCCACAGCGACGTTTTCTGCAGCGCTTGGCTTAACGGAAACATCGCCCCCTAACCCAGCTTTCTCAATATCCAGGAAACCACCATCGATGTCACCGGTCGTTTCCGAGGCCATGGTCAGGAAGGTGTTGAACTTTCCGGTGGACAGCAAAAATTCTTCATTGTCCCGAAAGGTCATGGACATCAGCTGGAGCCGATACTTGTTGCCGGTAACACTGGGTGCCGTATCGCCACTCGGCAGCTTCACCAGAATGGTCTGCCCGTTTTGCGAATAGTTTCCAGCATCGCCGTCGTTGTCGTTGTCACTCACGGCGATGAAATCGAAGGTGTCGTTGATGAAACCGTCTGCCTCGGCCGGTGTTGTCCCATCGTCCTCATAGCCAATTTCAGTGATATCGCCATCGGCCGTGATATTCACCGGCTGATCGGTGGCAGCGGTATCTGTGACACCTGCGTAGCTGGCGCCAGTAACGTCCAAAGCAATCATATGGCCGTGGCCCTCACTGACAGCGCCGTAATCGAACCTTCCATCGCCATTGAAGGTAAGCGTATTCACTTCAGTCCGGAGCTCTGCCGATCCGGCTGATAGGAATGACTCGATATAGACCCGGCCATACGTACCTGACAGATCCGCATTCGTGAACGCCGTGGGCGTGCGGGCGAACAGCTCCAGGGAACGCATGATCTCGTCACCGGATTTACTGTTCGGGTCGATAGCATCGCCTATACCATCATTATTTAAATCAGCAAGGTTGTAACGAACCGAGGCTTCATTAGGCTGCACAAAGAACAGGCCCTGATCCGCCACCTGCACCAGGTTGTAAGTCATGGCCGGATCGCGCCAGCCAACATCGAATTCAGGATCAATATCTTCCTCGAACTCACCCTCAATGGAGAGAATGCCCGTGGCTGTCAGCGTTGCCGGAAAGGTCTCGGCTTCCGTTTCAAAATAGGTATCAACGTAAAGCTTGCTGTCACCCAGCGTAAGGCCCTCAAGCCGCCCGTAAGCCCCATCTTCTGTGTTCAGGGTGATGGACACTGTGCTGTCGCCGCCGTCTGCCATGGTGAATGACGAGGCCCAGAGATCGTGGGCGTAACTGCCATTGGACTGATCTTCATTGTCGTGGAGCTCCAGGGCAAAGGCCACGCTACGATAGTCACCGGCAATCGACGCCGGGTCACCCGCGCCGCCGGCCACCACGGCCACTTCGTTTTCCAGGAACTGACCGACTTCGGTGTCCAGGGCGGTAAACACCTGGTCCAGATTGGCCATACCATTGGCTACCAGATCGAATTCCTCAACCTTGCCGTTCAGTTTGACAACGTCTTCAACCACCAGTTGATCCAGGTCGGCGCCGGTTTCAATAAATTTCCGAAGCACAAATTCCGAAACCGGAGTAATGTCGACTTCCTGCTCGACCACCTGGGCGCGGAGCTGATTGTTATTGGTGCCGGTAATGCGCACCACCAGGTTACCGGCCAGATCTACGCCCTGGGGCAAAGTAAGTGTGTAATCACCAGTAATGGAGGTCGCCGTGGTTGCGAGCACATCTCCCTGCTGGTTGCCCGCGTCATCGACCCGGATCAACTCAACAGTGGCACCTTCAACTGCCTTCAGATTCAAATCTTCAAGGAGAGCAGCAGCCACCGGCGTTACCACGAAGTTCAAAGCGATTTCGAACACGCTCTGCGGCTCAAATTGCGCGATCATTCCACCCGGGGCCAGAGCAGTGCCGGAAACGGTTTCACCGGCGGGTGGCTCGTCGCCCTTGCTTGAGCTACTGCTACTGCCACCGCAGCCTACGAAGATCAGGGGCGAGGAAATGGCAACAGCCAGCGCCAGTTTTTTATACTTGTTCATACAAACTCCAGTTTTTTAATTATCCATTTTACTTCCGCCTTCAAATTGATAGCAGAAAACTTGGGGAACTGCCCCGTCAAAACGCGCCAGTCAGCTAAAAATTAACCAAAAATTACAATCTGGTAACAGCTGAAAGACAGGTACGCCAAAGGTGCATCCGACAGAAGCGACCGCGAATACGGGGAAAAAGAAATTGAAATCTATGGCTGTTTTTAGTGCTTCATGCCCGAGTGATCGCCCATGGCGGGAGCTCCATCCAGCGCCCGAACCGTCAGTTCGACATCCAGGTCTTCCGCGCCGTCAAAATCCAGCCTTACGGGTATTTTCTCGCCTTCCGCCAAAGGCCGGGGCAGTTGTTCCAGCATCAGGTGATAGCTGTGAGGTTTCAGCTCCACGGTCATTCCGGGTGGAATTTCGAGGCCTCCATCCACAGGCTGCATACGCATCATGCCCTCATGCATAGAGGTTTCGTGAATTGAGATGTGCTCTGCTCTGGGCGACTCTGCACCCACCAGAACAATCGCCTGCTCACCCGAGTTAGTGAGGCTCATATACCCCACGCCCATGGGGGTGCCGGGGGGCGTCGGGCGGCTCCAGGGCTGGTCGATCTGAACGGGATGTGGCAGGTGAGTCTCTTGATGCCCGTGATCGCCAGCAAATGCTGTCGGGGTCACCAGGGCGGAAACGATAGCCAGGGGGATAAGGCATTGCTTCATTCGGCATTCCTTGTTATTCCAGAGTCAGAGCTAATGTAGCCGCCCACCTCACTGACTTCAAAGGCATCAGGGGTGACCAATCGTCGCAGGGGCCTCCCCGGAAGCGGCGTTCCTGGTTAACCACTGGAGAATATCCGCCATAGGCAAAGGCCGGCTGAAGTAGTATCCCTGGAATCGCAGGCAACCCATATTTATCAGGGCCAGAGCCTGCTCCTGTTCTTCCACGCCCTCGGCTATCAAACTCATATTATGGCTTTGGGCAATGGCGACAATGCTGCGGATCATGTTGGCGGCCTTTTTATCCGCCACCAGGTCATCCACAAAACTCTTGTCGATTTTCAATTCGTCCAGCGGCAACTGGCGCAACAGGCTGAGAGAGGAGTAGCCGGTGCCGAAGTCGTCCATCGCCAGCCGTATGCCGTGCTCTCTCAGTTTGCAGATGGTTTGCAGTCCTTGCTCCAAATTCCCCATGAACAGGGTCTCGGTAATTTCCAGAACCAGAGATTCCGGCGCCACGCCGTGGGTTTTCAGCGCATCAAGTACGACATTGACAAAATCCGGCTGACAAAACTGAATTACGGAAATGTTGATGGCCAGATCCAAAGATTCGGGCCGTTGGTCCAGCAGTTTTCGGAACTCTGCCAGGCAGGTGTCCAGCACGAAGTTACCCAATGGAAGCATCAGGCCACTTTTCTCTGCCACCTCTACAAATTCTGCCGGCGAGACAAAACCAAGCTCCTCATCCTGCCAACGAACGAGAGCCTCCAGCCCAACAGTTTTGCCATCCTCATCCACCTGGGGCTGATACACCATGTAAAGATCACCGGCGGCCAATCCGTATCGCAATCGTTGCTCAACGCTGAGCCGCCGTAGGTAAGCAGCTTCCATCTCGGCCCTGTAGATACACACCGAGTTCCGGCTCTCTTTTGCATCATAAAGAGCCAGGTGCGCGCTGCGGATCAATTTACTCAGAGAATCACCGTCGTCAGGGTAGCGCGCTACGCCAACGCTGGCACCCACCTGAAGGCGCAATCGCCCCACCTCGAACATCTGGGTCAGATCATCAATCAACCCACGGCACGCGAGTTTCAGGCTGGCCAGATCTGTGTTTGGAGTCACAATGGCAAATTCGTCACCGCCCAGCCGTGCCAGGTCATCGTGTTTCTCAGACAGCCGCTCCAGCCGGCGGCCAAATTCTGCCAGGGCAGAATCTCCGTATTCCAGCCCGAACCGATCGTTGATACCACTGAAATTATCAATATTAATGACGACAAGACTGAACGGTCGCGTATTTGACACTCGGCTCTTCAGGCGTGCCAGCAGCCCTGTGCGGTTCAGAAGCCCGGTAAGCTCATCGTGCCGGGCCTGATGCAGCAACTCTTCCCTGCGTTCCTGCTCCGCCCGGTCGATGATCCGGAACAACAGGTATAGCAACCAGGCCCCCAATACAAAGCCAAAACCATAGGGAACCAGGGTAGCCAGAAACTTGCGGTAGATCGGAGCAAAGCGGGTTTCAGAAATGGTCCAGAGCTGAAAGCGGGGGTCATAACTCGCAGCAAGGAGGTAATCGCGAGAGTCACGTGTCATCCGTAACGATACCGCCCGGGGATTTGACTTGAGTGCAGCCAGACTGCTTCCGATCTGATCCTCCACATCGGAATTCCGGACCAGCCAGTCCGGATCCACCTTTTCCGCGGAGTAGCGCTCAGGGTCGGCACCCTCGCGTGACAAAAACTGCACGTATTTGTCTACTTCCCGAAACAGGATAACGCTGTCGTCAGGACCGTCGTGCAGATCTTCACTCAATACGGAGCCCGAGGCGCCAAGGCGCAAGCCAGCCGTCATAACGGCGACTACGGTGCCATCATTCGCGCGAAGCGCTTTTCGGATGGGGATCAACCATTCACCCAGCGCCCCCATGTAATAGGTTCGCCCGACCACCATGGCTTCAGACGCCAGGGCTTGGCGAAACCCGTCCGCAGTGCTGGGATTTTCAAGGAGATTGGGAAGCCGGCTAGTGTCCATATTGGTGCTGATACGCACCAACTGACCATCCGGGCGCGCAAGCCCGAAGCCCACAAGCGCCGGATTCACGGAGAGTATGCTATCCAGCAGCGGCGTTTCCTGGCGACCGGTCAACGCGTCACCGCGATTAAGCAGCTCTCGCCCGACAACGTCCAGTACCAGCTCCTGGGTACGGAACAGGCTATGGACAGACTGGGAAATAAGTTCCGCCCGTGCCAGTTGATAGGCGGTTTCATCAGAGCGCATCTCGTCCCAACGCTGGTACAGAGACACCAGCAACAGCAAAAGGCCGACGGTCACGACAAGAAAATACAGCGTCCAGATATTACGTTTCAGAGCCGCCAAATAAACAGTCCATCTGTTCTGGTGAATGGGACTTGGTTGCAAAAGTCCATTATAGGAATAATCAGCAACTTCGCACTCTGATTTGAAGCAACATTAGCAAAAAAGATGAGTCGCAGGGGAACTTTCACACAGCCGTCTTCTCCATCTAAGGAATCTGCGCGTTTCCCGAAAACGTCAACGCGTCTGGAAACATACAAAAAGCATCGGTCAAGTACGAAAGGGGTCAGACCATGAACGTAATGTCGATACTCAACCAGTTGATGAACCAGGCCGGCGAGGCAACTTCCGGTCAGCGCGGGCCGGCGGATACCGCTAACACGCAAGGCTCGACGGTTGGCCGAGGGTCTGGCGGCAGCGCCATCGATGTCAAAAGCCTTTTGGGGGGCGGCGCACTAGGGCTGATGCTCGGATCCAAGCGGGGCCGGAAAATAGGTGGAACAGCTTTGAAGTACGGAGCTGTCGCGGGGGTCGGCGCGCTGGCGTGGAAAGCCTACCAGAACTATCAGAGCCACAATCAGGAACAGGCCGCGCCCGCACCGGCACAACAGGGACAGCCGCTGGAACAGTTGCACGGTGCTGATCAGGAGCGCCGGGGACTGGAAATCCTTCAGGCCATGATTATGGCTGCCCGCGCCGATGGCCACGTGGACGCCAGCGAGCGGCAGCTTCTGACCCGGGAAATTGAACGCCTGGAGCCAGACGACGAACTCCAGGCCTGGATCCAGCAGCAATTCGACGCGCCACTCGATGCCAACGCACTGGCAAACGCAGCCGACTCACCACAGGCGGCCCGAGAAATCTATCTGGTCAGCGCCATGATTATTGACGAGCAAAACCCCATGGAAAGGGCCTGGCTGGAGCAATTGGCCTCCGCGTTGAACATTGCGCCGACCATGGCCAGAGAGTTGGACCAACAGGTCATGGCGGCGCGCTGATCTTTCATCAGAGCCGGGCACCGATGTTGCCCGTGCCCGCCCAGCGTCAGGCTTTTTTCACAAACTCGGATTTGAGCTTCATGGCGCCCACCCCATCGATCTTGCAATCGATATCGTGGTCGCCATCCACCAACCGGATGTTCTTCGCCTTGGTGCCTACCTTGACCACCAGGCTGGAACCCTTCACTTTCAAATCCTTGATCACCGTGACCGTATCGCCGTCCTGAAGCTCATTACCATTGGCATCGCGAATCACCTTGCCTGCTTCCTCGGCGGCCTGTTCGGCCTCGGACCATTCATGGCCACACTCCGGGCACACAAGCTGGACGCCGTCTTCATAGGTGTATTCAGAACTGCACTGCGGGCACGGGGGCAACTGGGACATTATCATTTCCTGTTAATTGAATGAGCACTTGATTATACCACTACTGCGACAGAGATAGGTTCACCGGCCGATTCACGCTAACAACCCCGCCCCGTGAAAGGTTAGACTACCCGGCAGCCAAGCCAACGAAGGACACCTGAAATGCCAATCTGGGTCGACGCCGATGCCTGCCCCGTTCCCATCCGGGAAATTCTCTGCCGCGCCGCCACCCGCTGGCAGATCCAGACCACCTTTATTGCCAACCACGCGATCAGCCTGCCGCCAAACCCGCACATCAGCCGGCGGCAGGTGCCCCACGGCTTCGATGTGGCCGACAACGAAATCATGGACCAGATGAGCAAAGGCGACCTGGTAATCACCCAGGACATCCCGCTGGCCGCTGAAGCTATCGAAAAAGGCGCGGATGTGTTTAATCCCAGAGGGCAAGCCTTCACCCGGGAAAACATTCGCCAGCGCCTCGCCATGCGCAACTTCATGGAAGAAATGCGTAACGCGGGACAGGTGACCGGCGGCCCCGCGCCGTTTGGCCAGGCCGACCGCAAAGAATTTGCCGATCAGCTGGATCGTTGGCTGCAGAAAAACGCGCGCAAGTGAAAATGATTCCGTTTTAAATCTGGAAAGAATCCGCTAACCTTCCCCGCTCTGCCCACCCAGACAGCGAAAAGGAAGCGGATCATGTCCACACGCGCCCAGCACACCAGCAGTTTTGCTGCCCTCGGCCGCCTGCTTAAATACGCGCGTGGTTATCGCCGCCAGATCATCGCGGCCACCACCTGCTCGATCATCAACAAACTGTTCGACATTGCCCCGGAAATTCTCATTGGCGTCGCCATTGATGTGGTGGTGAATAAGGAAGAAAGCTTTGTCGCCGGGTTAGGCTTTGAGACCGCGCAGGAACAAATCACTATCCTGGCGGTGCTCACCTTCTTTATCTGGGCGGGTGAATCCCTGTTTGAATACCTGTTTCAAATCCTCTGGCGCAACCTGGCCCAGCGCCTGCAGTCCGACCTCCGGCAAGATGCCTACGAGCACGCCCAACGGCTGGACATGAGCTTCTTCGAAGCCAACAGTTCCGGGCAACTGGTGGCCACCATGAATGACGACGTTAACCAGCTGGAGCGTTTTCTGGACGGCGGCGCCAACGCCATGATCCAGGTAGCCGTCACGGTGGTCGCAGTGGGGGCCGTTTTCTTTGTTCTGTCACCGCTGATTGCGTTGCTGGCGTTTACGCCGATTCCCCTGATCATCTGGGGCGCGTTCTACTTCCAGCGCAAAGCCGGCCCACTTTATGCCGATGTCCGGGAGAAGGTAGGCGATCTGTCCAGCCGGCTGGCCAACAATCTGGGGGGCATCGCCACCATCAAAAGCTTTACTGCCGAGCAACGGGAGGCCAAACGCCTGAAAGCGGCCAGTGAAGCCTATGTTGATGCCAACCGTCGCGCCATCAGAGTGAGTTCTGCGTTCATTCCGGTTATTCGCATGGCCATTCTGGCGGGCTTTCTGGCCACGTTTACGGTCGGCGGGATGATGGCCCTGGAGGGCAGCCTGAACGTGGGCGCCTACGGCGTTCTGGTTTTTCTCACCCAACGTCTGCTCTGGCCACTGACCGGCCTGGCGGAAGTGATTGACCTGTTTGAACGGGCCATGGCCAGCACCCGGCGCATCCTGGATTTGCTGGCCGAACCCGTCAACGTGCGAGACGACGCCAGCACACCATTACCGCAACCCGTGCGCGGAAAGGTGTCCTTCAATCAGGTCAGCTTCCGCTACCCGGGCAGTGGCGCCGGCATTCAGAACATCACCCTGAACGTACCCGCCGGCCATACCCTGGCGCTGGTCGGTGCCACCGGCTCCGGCAAATCGACACTGATTAAGCTGCTGTTGCGATTCTACGATCCCGCCCAGGGCGACATCCGCCTTGATGGCCAGCCCATTCGCGACGTCAGCCTGACCTCGTTGCGTGATGCCATCGGCCTGGTCAGCCAGGATGTTTACCTGTTTGAAGGCAGCATCCGCGACAACCTGGCTTACGGGAAGCCCAACGCCACTGAAGAAGAGATTATCGAGGCCGCCCGCACCGCCGAGGCCTGGTCGTTCATCTCGGCTCTGCCGGAAGGGTTGGACACGCCAGTGGGCGAAAGGGGTATTCGCCTCTCTGGCGGCCAGCGCCAACGGCTGTCTCTGGCCCGCGCCCTGCTGAAAAACCCGCCCATTCTGGTGCTGGACGAAGCCACGAGCGCCGTCGATAACGAAACCGAAGCCGCCATCCAGCGTTCGCTCAAGCGCATTGGCCATAATCGCACGGTGATCATGATTGCCCACCGGCTGTCGACGATCGTGGATGCCGACATTATTGCGGTTGTCGAACAGGGATGCATTGTCGAAGAGGGCGACCACGCCAGCCTCATCAGCAATAACGGGGCTTATGCCGCCCAATGGCGTGTGCAAACCGGCCAGATCTGAGGCCACCCCAAATGCACTATATATTGATAGCTATTCGCATTTAGATTATCCTGCCCGCCTCAGCAACAAGGGGATCTGAATGCCTGCGTTTTTTGACGTCCGGAATCTCGCCGTTCGCATCGGCGACACCACCATTCTCCAGGGGCTCGACCTGGCCTTCCATGAGGGCC
>NZ_JBNFVX010000025.1:0-20263 GCF_049943275.1 Marinobacter sp. VGCF2001 | reverse complement strand
CCCCCCCCCCCCCCCCCCCCCCCCCCCCCCTCCCCCCCCCCCCCCCCCCCCCCCCCCCCCCCCCCCCCCCCCCCCCCCCCCCCCCCCCCCCCCCCAGCCGGCACCCAACTCGAAGGCCAGGGCCGAAACATAACTCCCGGACTCAGGCTGCCTCAGACTCAGAAGAAGAGCCAGCCCGCCGAGCCGCAGCTTCTGCCGCCACTTTCGCGGCGTAATCCGCATACCTGGCCATCAACTCCTCCTTGCGATCAGGGTCCCAGTTGATCTTCGACAGATCCCCTTCATAGTGGTCAATCACCCGCTTATCCATGGTCTCGTACCACCACTGCGGCAGGTAAGCCGGCAACAGCATCGAGGCATAACCACCCGGCAACTGGGGTGCCTTTTCAAAATGGCGCAAGGCCTGGAAACTCCGGCTCGGATGGGCGTGGTGGTCCGAATGCCGCTGCAACTGATACAGGAACAGATTGGTCACAATGTGATTGCTGTTCCAGCTGTGCTCCGGCTTCGTCCGCTCGTATTTGCCGTGCTCGTCTTTCTGCCGCAGCAGACCATAGTGCTCGATGTAATTCACGCTCTCCAACAGACTCGCGCCATAAACCGCCTGGGCCGCCAGGAAAGGCACCGCCCTTGGGCCGCAGGCTAGCGTGGTGGCGCCAAAGAACCCGGCCGTCATGGCCCAGCCCTGCAGCAGTTCGTTATCGAGACTCCAGAAGCGCTTACCCTTGCGTTCCAGCCTTGCCTTTTCGATCTTGACCGACGACTTGATGCCGCCGAACACGGTGCGCGGCAGGAACTTCCAGAAACTCTCGCCCATGCGGCTGCTGGCAGGGTCTTCCGGTGTCGCTACCCGCTTGTGATGGCCGAAATTATGCTCCACCACAAAGTGGGTGTAGCCGGTGGGGGCCAGTGCTGCCATGGCCATCAGTTTGTTCAGTTTGTTCAGTTTGTTGGACTTGTGGCCCAGCTCGTGGCCGGTATTGATACCCACCCCGTTGATGGCACCCACGGTCAGGGTCAGGCCGATCTTGTCTTCAAGTGGCGTGCTTTTGCGGCTGGCCAGCCAGGCGCCCATAAAGGTCATGGCGTACTGGGTGGGGATAAACGCCTTCACAATACGGTCGTAGTATTTGTCCTGTTCCAGGCTTTTTACCGCCGATTCCGGTGGGTTGCTTTTGTCTTCGCCGATGGCCCGATCCAGCGCCGGAATGATGCCATGCACCAGTGCCGGTCCTGTCCAGGCCAGGGCTTTCAGCTTTTTGGGCGCCAGTGCGTAGCCGGTGAGTGCCGCCAGGCCGATACCGGGCAGGGCAGGCCCGAGCAGCCATAGATAGCGTTTGGGGTCTTTCCAGTTTTCTGCTCCGGAAGCGGAGATTCCATCGGGCCCGGTGTCTCCGGCAGGTTTCGGTGTCTCAATCTGATTCGCGTTAAGCGACCCTTTCACTTTGGCATTCATATCGGGCTCTCCGTGACTGTCGTTATGATTGTTTGTTTAATTTATGTCGGACAATCTATCAATACAACAGTCGGCCAAATGCCAGCCAGGAAACTGGCCTGCAATGACAAACTATTTTCCGTTGGCGGATTTGCGGCTGGTGGTCCAGACTTTTGGCAAACAAAAAGAACAGGGAAACGTGATATGAGTGCCTCGACCCCGTCTCCGGCCACCATGCCCTGGACTGTGCAGCAGCGGCTGCAAGAGTACGTGAGGGCCATGAAACTGGCCGAGATTATCTATCAGGACCCTAACGGCCAGGTTTACGTAGTCCATGGCGTAATTCGTGATGTGCTCAGCAGAGCCGGGCGGGATTTCGTTGTGGTGGGAAAAGGCCAGGTGGTCGCTGCAGACCACATCATGATGATCGATGGTCAGCGCCTAACCAAAGAGTAATTACCTGGTAATTGCTATTCACCGGGGCCTGCACCTACGCTATCGGTGAAATCAACCCGGAACGACAAAAGGATAGGTTATGAACAAATTGACCCTGAGCGCGCTCGCACTTGTTGCCACTCTTGGGCTTTCAGCCTGCAGCTCGGAGAGCGATGAAGGTGCAGATTTCGAAGAAGCGGGTGAAAATGCCGGTGAAATGATGGACGATGCCGCCAATGCCACTGAAGAAACCTGGGAAGAGGCCACCGGCCAGGATGAAGGGGTGGTTGGCGAAATTCAGGAAGGCGCAGAAAATGCCGGTGACGAAATCGAAGATGCTGCCGATGAAATCGGGGAGTCCATGGAAAATGCCGGTGACTCCATGGAAGAAGGCTATGACGAAGTAACCCAGTAACCCGCCTGTGTAAGGATTCAGCTGACCGGCGGCAGACGCCGGTCAGGTGTATTCCATTGGCGCTTTTGATGTTCGTCAGGGCGCCAGTTCCCCTCCGTCTTCACGATAGATCACAATCGTTGCCGAGCGCGAGCGGTTGCCGGCTTCGCCAAAGGCGGTCGCATCCGGATGGCCAGGCCGTGTCAATATGCGCTGCTGATCGTTACCTGGCCAACTAAAGTCGCAGTTATTAACCTATATCATTTATTTACCCTCAGAGAAGGCCTGCAATAACAAGATGTTTGCGTTTGCAATAATAAAGAAGAGGGCAGTATGGGGTTACTCGATCGCAGCACAATTTTCCAGGGTGCGGGCATTGCCGCCGCCGTTGGCGTTGTCTTTGGCCTGGTGGCAACGGTGACAGGGCTGGACGCTGCCTCGGTTCTCATCGGGTTATTGGCGGGCCTCGCGGTGGCGGCCAGCTATCTGGTGTTGAGGGTTCTTGAGCCGATCGAGCGGAGTATTGCCGAGCTCGATGAGGGTACCCTGGCGGAGGATCATCCCCTGCGGGCCCGATGCGCCCGGCTGCTGAAAGATGCCCGGGCAGGCAAGGCACTTATCGAAACCCTGTCGGCCAGTGCCGACAGGAATGCCATTTCTGCTGCGGAGGTCTCTTTTGCGGCAGATCAGGTAAAACAGCGCCTGGATCGGCAAGTGGCAGAGACCGCCCAGATGGCGGACTACGCGGGCCAGATAACGGAATCGGTACGGGAGTCTTCCGAACAGGCCACTGACGCGGCAGCCATGGCGCTGCAGAACAGGGAAGTCAGTGCAGAGGGGCGCCAGGCCCTGGTGTCGGCCATTGAGAATGTCCGACTTGTGCACGAACAGTCGGCTGAAAATCTTCGGCTGATACAGAACCTGGACGAAAAATCCGGCAAGATCCAGGGGGTGACAGCGACCATCAAAGGCATTGCCGAGCAGACCAATCTGTTGGCGCTCAATGCCGCCATCGAGGCTGCACGTGCTGGTGAGCAGGGGCGCGGATTTGCCGTGGTGGCAGACGAGATAAGGCAGCTGGCTGGAAGAACGGCGCAAGCGACCAGTGAGGTCGCCGATACCCTGGACGACATCCAGAACGATACTACGATCATTGTTTGCCGGATTGAATCGCTGGCGAAAACGGTTGAGGAGGGTTTGGCCTCGGTTGAGAGCGTGGGGGGGCAGCTGGACCAGATTCGGGACCAGTCGGACCGGGTTCAACTGCAGGTGGCCCGTATTGCCGAAATTGACCAGAACAATGAACACAGCCTGGCCCAGGTGTTCTCCGCTATAGAAACCGTGGGCGACCATATTGCACAGAGTGATACCAGTGTCGCCTCTCTGGCCAAGCAGGCGGCCACCCTGATGGAACTGGCAGAGACCGCCAATGCGGCGTTTGCCTTGAACAGCCAGGAGAGCTATCACCGGTTTTTCTATGATCAGGCGCGGGAGGGGGCCGGGCAGATTGGCGGGTTGCTCGAGAGCGCCATTCGCGACGGCAGACTGGCTGAGTCTGCGCTGTTTGATAACAAACGTACCGCCATTGCCGGTACCGATCCCCAGCAATACGGAAGCCGTTTTGACGGGTTTACCGATCAGTTCCTCCCGGCGATTCAGGAACCCATCAAGAATGCCCATGAGGCGATTGTGTTCGCCATAGCCTGCACACCGGACGGCTACGTGCCGACCCATAACAAGGCGTTTGCGCATTCACCAACGGGGAATCCGGAGTTGGATCTGGTCAAGAGCCGGAGCAAGCGCCTGTTCAATGACCGCACCGGCATTCGCTGCGGCAGTCACACGCAACATATGCTGCTGCAGACCTATCGGCGGGATACCGGCGAGATCATGCACGATCTCTCGGTCCCGATCTTTGTTAACGGCAAGCACTGGGGAGGATTCCGGGTTGGCTATCGGCCTTCCGGGTACGGAACTTCGTAGCCGACTCCGCCTGTTCGTTGTAATGGGCCGCCATGGACGCTGTGATAGACTGTCAAAGACCTTGTAAGGAGAAACCGTGTGCCCGAACCTGAATACATACCGGCAAACCCGGAACAGCAACCCTCTCAAGAGCCCAGCTCAGCGCGGAATCTGGCTGTGGTTGTCTATATCCTGCAGGGGTTGTCTTTTTTTCTGGGAGGCGTGACCGCGCTGGTCGGCGTCATCATCAACTACGTAAAACTGGATGATATCCGCGGCAGCTGGATTGAACCGCATTTTCGCTGGCAGATCCGCACCTTCTGGATTGGCTTGCTTTGGACCGTGATTGGTGTGATGACCACCATGCTGATTGTCGGCTGGTTTATTCTGCTGGGGATTGCGATCTGGGTTATCTATCGCATTGTCAAAGGCGCACTCGCCCTCAACGATGGCAAGGCCCCGGTATAACGGGGCCTGCCCGGTTCAATCTTCAGTTACCTCTTTCAGGCGCAGCGCACTCAGCATACCGGCCAGGCCCATCAGCCCCAGCACCAGGATGACCGCGACATCGGAAATCAGGGAGATGGCGGCCGTGAAAGCACCAGTCACCAGCAACAGCAGCCCGATAACGGTGTTACTGACGGCGGTATAGTCGGTGCGCTTGTTGCCGCCGGCCATATCCACCAGATAAGTCTTGCGGCCCAGGCGCACACCGGCGTGGGCGATGCTCAGTACAAAAAATGCGATGGGGTAGAACCAGGCACCGCCAAAACCGGGGCCGAGCAACAGCGCCAGAAGCCCCACGGCCAGGCAAACCCCGCTGGCCATGGCCGCCCCCCGGATCATCACCCGCCGGCTGGAGGTGTCGGCGGCCCAGCCCCAGAAACTGGCGCTAAGGGAGCTGGCCAGGCTGCTGGCGAGCAGGAATACCCCGAGCATCCAGCCGATATCCGATTCCTGTTGGGCCAGCACTACAAAATAGGGCGATGCCAGGGCCGAGCACAGCAGCAGAGCGCGGGTAATGACAAAATGCCGAAAGGGGGCGTCGTCCCTGAGCAAAGAGAGGCTCTGCATGGCCTCGGTCATGGCGTTAGCGCCACCCCCGGTTTCCCCGGCGTATTCTTCCACATTGGCAAACAACAGTCCGGCGATGATCCAGAGCGCGGCGGCCAGTAACAGCAAGACGGTGTAGAACACGAGCGTGGGATCGCCCCGGTCCCAGAACAGCAAGCCGGTCAGAATGACGGTGGCGGTGCCGCCGATGGTGGTTGCCAGGCCTGATAGCCTGCCCCGGCGGGTTTTAGGGATACATTTGCCCTGTACGTCTTTCATGGAGACTGAGCAGAAGCCCCGTGCCAGTGAAAAGACGATCAGTGCTGCCACAATGCCACCGCCGGCTGCGTAGCCATCGAGGAACCAGACGCTGGCGGCCATGGCGGCCACGCTGACCGCCTGACCGAAACTGCCCAGAGTCCAGAACCACTTGCGCACGGCTTTCCGGCGAACCCAGGCGGCAATGACCATCTGGGGGACCATCGAACCGGATTCGCGAATGGGCACCAGCCACGCCACCAGAGCCGGCGCACCAACCGCACTCATCAGCCAGGCCAGGACGGTCTTGGGGCTGATCAGCAGATCCCCGAGCTTGGTCAGAACATTGCTGAACAGAATCAGGAAAAAGTTGCGGGGAACTTCCCGGCAAGCTTCCGCCGGGATGTCTTTACAGACCCGCGCGTCTTCTTCGTTGGCAATCAGGCCGTAGAGCTGGTCGATGGTGTCGGGTTTGGTTGCTGGCAATGGGCCGTCCTCCGGGGAAATTTTGCCAAGCATACCAGTTGCGCCGGATTCCCTTAAGTCGGAGGACAGTAGGGCTCTGTTCAGACCAGGTGGTGATCCCACTGCAATGGCAGCCTGGCGATTTGCCGCGCTGGCTGATTGGCCGCCATACGAACCAGTTGGCCCTGACCGGATGACACCAGAAAATCGCCGCCGGCCAGTGGTTGAATGCCGGCGCAATCAGCGATGCTGGCCTGGGCCATCAGTTGCCCGGTTCTGCCCTGGAAGATGATGGCGGTGCCTCCCACCGGAGATGCCGCTGCCACCAGATCGTTTTCGGGGTGGGCGACCACGCTGGCGATATAATTGGCCAGCGCTTTCTGGGTGTCGGCGCCAAACCGGTACTCCTGAAGTTGCCCGTCCCGAAGCCGGGCCAACAGCGGCGGTTGCTCATAGAGTGGCCCCTGGTACTGGTAGGCGACATACACGCTGCCGCCTGCGCTGGCTGTAACGTGGCGTGAACTCTGCTGGTGGTGAGCGGGCGTGAACCGGCCCATCAACCGTCCGGAACGACGATCCATCAGAATCAGTGCCGGTTCCATAGAATCCAGGTTGAGCTTTATGCGGTCGTAATCCGGGTGGGTCAGGATGCCTCCGAGGCCAACAATCAGCGTGTTTCCGTCTGGATGCAGGGTGATTTCATGGGGCCCAATCCCGTTAAGCTCAAAGGTCCCGACACGTTCATAGTTCTGTTCTGCGTCGTAGACGGCAACAATGCCCTCGCCCGCCTCAAAGCGGCTCGCCGTGGCGTAAAGCCAGCGGCCATCGGGGGAGAACACACCATGCCCCACGAAGTGTTCGCCGTCTCCGGCCATAACCCGGTGGCGGCGCTGCCCGTTGTTGGCATCGAACACATAGAACGACCACCCGGGCCGGCGTTCAAAGAACAGAATGTCCGTTTGGCCGGGCCGGTGACAGCCGCTGTGACAGCGCGTTTCTACCGGTGCCTGCCACTGAACGCCGCCCTGGCGGTTGAAGGCGCTGACGCCGAAGCTTCCGTCCGGCAAGCCGACGGCGCCGGCGTAGCGTTCGGGGTGAATGCCGGTTTTCCGGGGCAACAGACTGCAGCCATGAAGGCCTGTTGTAAGCCCCGCCAGGGCACCGGCTTTCAGAAACGTTCTGCGGTTAATGGCCATGTCGATACCCATTCAGTCGCCGTCGCTGGAGTTAAAGCCCCGGACCACGCCAAGACTGACTGCAGCCTGATCATTCACCAGGGTCGCTAACTGGGCAATGTGTACATAAAGCCCCTGCAAAGTGCGGAACTGTTCATCATTGCCAAGCAGGGCCGCCATCGGGGCCTTGTCGTCCGGGAACCGGTTCAGGGCTTTGTTGAATTGCTGGTCGATGCGCTCGGCAAGGTCGGTTTGCCCCCGGGTCTTCAACAGGCTCTCGATGCCCGGAAGATAATGCCTGTGCAGGCCGGCCAGGGTGGCTTCGGCCGCTGCAAGAGTATGGCCGCTGCGCCAGGCATCGGCGATGTAGGGATTGCGTTTGCTATTACCTCTCAGCCCCATAGGCTGGGCCAGACGGCGTTCTTCGAGGATTTCAAGCGCGGTCATGCCGGCTTTGATGGTGGCCTCGCGATACGCTTCGTTCGCCAGATAATGTTCTTTGAAATCTGACCAGTCGGCAGACAGTTGGGCGCTGTTGTCTGCGATATGGCGGGTTACTGCGGTCAATATCTCGCAGCTTTTGGTTGCTGGAAGAGCCTGGTCATGATCCTGCAGTTGCTGGTCGAAAAGCAGATATTCGACCATCGGGAACCCCTGGACTGCGACGCCGGACTCATCAATGGTGTCATCCGACACCGGTTGCTCTGTGCCGGTCAGATACCTGGCTTTGCGGGCCACCAGATTTTTCGGGTCCGGCCAGAACTGGAATTGCCAGGCCCGGTTGTTTTTCTCCACCGGGCCAAAATCGACAAACCTTACCTGCTGCCAGGCGAGGAAGGCGCCAAGCCAGGCGCTTTCAACCGTTTTCCGGCCATCTTCGGTGGGTTTTTCGCAGTAGTGCCCGGCGGATGAGGCCAGGGTTCGGGCTTTCGTCGCCAGAGTCGTGTATCCGTCCTGGATCGCCTGGTGCCATTGAGCCTGCGCCTGCTCTCCCGGAGTGTCGGCAAGCGCAATGCCGGAGCCGATGGCCAATATGGCGGCGCAGAATAATCGGGTGCTGGTTCGCATGGGGGATCCTCAGAGTGAGTTGAGAAAGTCAATCAGGGCGCTGCGTTCCTCTGCTGCCATCTGTCGATACCGGTCTGCGGCCGGGCGGGCTTCGCCACCATGCCACAGGATGGCTTCTTCCATTGTGCGGGCGCGACCATCGTGCAGAAAACCGGACTGGGGGTTAACCATTTGGGCCAGGCCGATGCCCCAGAGTGGTGGCGTGCGCCACTCGTTGCCATTGGCGAGAAACTCGTCCCGGCCGTCTGCCAGGGCCGGGCCCATGTCATGCAGCAGGAGGTCGGTGTAGGGCCAGATGGTCTGATTGCTCAGGTCCGGGCGATCGGCCACTTCTCCGGTCTGATGTTTCGGGGTGTGGCATCCGGCGCAGCCGGTCTCGTTGAACAGCCTTGCACCCTTCTGCACTGAGTCCGAATCCATATTCCGGCGGGCGGGTACCGCCAGGCTCCTGGCATAGAAGGTGACAAAGTTGGCGACCTTGTCGCTCACTTCGGGCTCACCACCGTGAGTAAACCGTCCGCACTGTTGCTCCGGGGTACAGTCGGTGGTGGGCTTGATGGACGAGGTCAGGCCCATATCGCCGGCGAAGGCGCCCATGCTTTGCTGGTGGACATCCGGTTCCGCGGCTTTCCAGCCGAAGCGGCCCGGCAGCGTTTGCTGGCTGGCGACATCCCACACCTGATTGAGCTTGCCGGAAATCCCGTTGTGGTCGGCATCTTCCGGGTCGGCCAAGGCTTCAAGATCGGCGATGGGGATGGCTTCCAGCAGTCCCATGCCGATCATTTGTGGTGCCACCCGCGGTGAAACCAGCAAATTGGCCGGCATCGGGCCATAGTTGGGTTTCTCGATGCGGTATTCCGGTTTACGCAGTTCAACCACCGTTCCATCGCCAAGTGTTTCCTGAACCGGCTCCCAGTCAATCACCAGATCTGCTTCCGGTTTTGCGGCCGGCAGTGCCGCAGTCTGCAATTGACTGCCGTAGACCGGTGCGGGTTTGAAGCCGTGCTTGCGCAGGAGCTCTGCATCCTTGACTGGATCGGCGGGTACCGCCAGCCGCAGGAACAGGGACACCGGGGGTTCGTCAACACCCGGCGGATGCCCGCGACCATCTTTAATATGGCAGCCCTGGCAGGAGTTGGTGTTGAACAGTGGGCCAAGCCCGTCCCTGGCATCGGTACTGGCGGGGGCTTCAACCCAGGGATTGCGGAAAAAGCTGTTACCTACGCTGAAGTCCAGGCGTTTGGTCATGGACAGGTTGCCCTGGGGCAGGGAGTAGGCGTTGGTGTCGGCCTGGCTTACCGTACCGTCACCGCCGGTGGCCGGGGTCGTTTGCAACGGATAACCGGCGTGGGTATCAGCGGTCAGGGGTTGCGCACCCAGTGCCAGCGGGAGCAGGCAGGAAAGAAGAGCTCGTCTCATAATGTCTCGCGTTCCGGAATGAAAGAAGCCATGGAAAATCGTCCCCTTGCACAAAGGAAGGCTTTCCATGGCTTGTTCTTGTTTGTTGGAGGCCGGGAGAGTCTGGCTCCCGGCCCCACGTTATCGCAGCCGTTCTGATCAGAAAGCGTGCCCGGCATCGTCCGGAGACAGGGCCTCGATGCCCAGCTGCCGCGCGGCTTGCTCGATGGATCCAGTCTGCTCAACCAGGGCCATGATGGCATCGTTCACGATGCCGGAACCTTCGGTGTTCCCGGGGGCGATCATGGTGTCAAAGGCCATCGGGTTCTGGCTGCTCTCGGCACGGGCTTTCATCACCCCCAGTGCTTCCATGGAGGCGTCCAGCTGGCGGTTCAGGCGTGCATCCAGTTCCGGATTGGTTTGCTCAACCAGGTCAGACAGAGACGGGCCTGAAACTACAGAACCATCCACGCGGCGATAGGTGCCGGTATACACGTTCTGGATGCCTTGGCCGTTGTAATAGTGCGAGTTGTGGGTGTTATCGCTGAAGCAGTCGTGCTCGTCCTCGTAGGAATTCGCTTCCAGAGCTACTTTCATTCGCTCGCCGGCCAGCTCACCCAGGGAGAGAGAGCCCATACCAAACAGCATTTTCTGGACACCCTGATCAGCATCGGCTGAGGTAAGCTGCTCGCGATAGTTGTTGTCTGCATCGGGTGCCCACTGGCTGGTCATCCACTCCAGGTCGGATACCAGCAGGTCGGTCACAGCGTCCAGATACCGGGCGCGGCGATCACAGTTGCCATTGGTGCAGTCGCTGCCCCTGGCGTAGTCGGTCACCGGGCGCTCGCCCGCACCCGTTTTGAAGCCGTGCAGATCCTGGCCCCAGAGCAGGAACTCCACCGCGTGGTAGCCGGTGGCGACGTTTGCTTCGGACCCGCCCACTTCGTTCAGGTCGGCCAGAAGCTCAGGCGTGAGCGTTGCCACATTCAGTGTCTTGCCGCCCACGGTCATGCTGTTGCTGGCAACAATATTGGCGGTCGCGCCGGCGTTGCCGAGTTCGTGCTGGTAGTCGGCGGCTTCAACGTAGTCGATCAGCCCCTCGTCCAGTGGCCAGGCATTCAGTTGGCCTTCCCAGTCGTCAACGATGGCGTTACCAAAACGGAAGACTTCGGACTGTTGATAAGGAACACGCGCTGCCAGCCAGGCCTGTTTAGCGGCTTTCAGGTTAGCGTCGGTAGGGTTGGCAATCAGGCGGTCGGTCGCTTCGTCCAGAGCGCGAGCGGTGATCAGGGCGTCTTCGTAGGTTGCGTGGGCAAGATCCGCGTAGTGTTCCACAACCGAGGCCTTGGTGGCCGGTTCACTTGTCTGGGCAGACCAGGGGGCATTTGCGCAGCCCGCCGTCGCGGCGGCGGCAATGGTCAGTGCCAGTGGTGCAGGGCGGAACAGTCGGGTCATGTCTAACTCCATGAAAATATCATCTACTTGTAAATAGGAAAGATTGGCGTTTAGGTTATGCTTTCGAAGCGGCGCTGGCAAGTGGTTTTGGTAGCTTGATAGGTAATACCTTGCGTGCCGGCGACGGCTGCGGCTTAATGAGAGCCTGTTTTGCGGAGCCCGTTATGCTGAGTTACCTTCACGCCTTTCATGCCGGCAATTTTGCCGACGTTCAAAAGCACGCTGCGTTGTCTCTGGCGCTGACCATGATGCAGGCCAAGAAATCGGCTATTGCCTGTTTCGATACCCACGCGGGCAGTGCCCGGTATGACCTGCGCAGCGAGCGGGCCCGGAAAACGGCTGAAGCTGACGCAGGCGTGCAGGTCTTATGGCGGATTCGGGAGCAGTTGGCTTGCAGCGACTGGGAACCGGTCCTCAAGGTGTTGGCTGAAGACAACCCCGGTGACGGGCCGCTGCAGGACTATCCGGGGTCGCCGGCCTGGTTTGCCAGATTGTCTCGTCCCGGCGATGTGGTAACCGCCTTCGAGTTGCATCCGGCCGAGGAGCGGCAACTCGCCGGTTGGGCCAATGAGGCCGGTGTTAAGGTGAGGCATGAGGATGGTCTGAAAGGCTTGCTGAAGTGCCTGCCGCCTCCACAGCCTCGCATGCTGACGTTGATTGATCCGTCGTACGAAATCAAAAGCGATTATGAGGCCGTCGCCCACACGCTGGCACGCGCGTGGAAAAAGTGCCGGCATGGAGTTTACCTTGTCTGGTACCCCATCCTCACCAGTGGCCTTGAGCAGAAGCTGACAGAGGTTTTGCAAACCTCCGGCGCGGTACGCAAGGTGCTGAAGAGTGAAGTGACTCTGGATCAGCCGCCCGAGAGAGGCATGGTGGGCTCTGGTATGCTCATCATCAACCCGCCATGGGGCTTTGACGAGCGCCTGGGGGCGATGATGGCGGACTTGCATGGCCCGGGGCGCCTCGGGCTCTCCCACGGGATGGAGTGGCTGATTCCTGAATAGGCCAGCCCCTGAATTCAGCTGTCGGTTGTCTTTCCATCGACAGGCAACACCAAGCACGGGAGATTTCGGGAATGTGTTCATGAAGGACCAGAAACAAGCCATGATCTACGGCTTGGCCACCGTTTTGCTGTGGTCCACGGTGGCGACCGCATTCAAGCTCTCCCTTGCCGATCTGGCACCCGTTCAGATGCTTTTGGTGGCGTGCACTGCCTCCATTGTTGTGATGGCCATGATCCTGATTGTTCAGGGGCGCTGGAAGCAGGTATTCCAGTTGCGCCGTGGCCAGTACGTTCAATCTATGGCGATGGGGCTGATCAACCCTTGCCTGTATTATTTTCTGCTGTTCGGAGCCTTTGACCGGCTTCCGGCCCAGGAGGCCCAGCCCCTCAATTACACCTGGGCCCTGGTGCTGGCTTATCTTTCGGTGCCTTTTCTGGGGCAGAAATTGCGCAGAATCGATATTCTGGCGGGATTGGTGTGCTATGCCGGCGTGGTGGTGATTGCCACGCGGGGTGCGGTTACGTCTCTGTCGTTCTCCGACCCGCTCGGGGTATCGCTGGCCCTGGGCAGCACTCTGGTGTGGGCGTCTTACTGGGTGATTGCGACCCGTGACACCCGGGACCCGGTGGTGGGGCTGTTCCTGAATTTCCTGTTCGGGTTGCCGGTGATCATCATTGCGTGTTGGCAGACGGCCGGGCTGGCCATGCCCATCGGCGGTTCGATAGCGGCGGCGGTGTACGTGGGTGTCTTTGAAATGGGTATTGCCTTTGTGCTCTGGTCCCAGGCGATGAAAAAAGCGGAAAACACCTCGAAGGTGAGCAATCTGATTTTTATTTCCCCGTTTCTGTCCCTCGTGTTTATCTATTTCATTCTTGGTGAGGTGATTCTGACTTCCACCTACGTTGGGCTGGTTCTGATTATTGCCGGCCTCTGGCTGCAGCAGAAAAAAGTCCGTCAACGGGAACAGGCCCTGGTGCGTGGCTGATTGTTGGTACCTTTACCTGGTGCGCACCGGGTCTGGCAGCCTTTATACCGGGATCACCACGGATGTGGATCGGCGATTTTCCGAGCACCAGGCCGGGGCGCCCAGGGGCGCGCGCAGTTTGCGTGGCAAAGGCCCGTTAACCCTCGAGTTCCGGGTACCGGTGGGAGACCGGAGCCGGGCCTCCCGGCTGGAATGGCGGGTGAAACGCTGGCCCAAGTCCCGCAAGGAAGCGTTGGTTCTCGGCAGGGTCAGCCTGCCAGATGATGACTGATATGCTGGCCTGCGACCGCCAGGGCATCCCTGGCCCGGTCAAGCTGCGCGGCGTGCACCTGAAACACGTGCCAGAGATTGTTGTAGATCTCCAGCGTGGCTTCCACCTGGTGCTGTTTGGCTGCCTCGATGAGTCTTCTGGCGTCGTTCAGCAGAACCTCCTGGCTACCGACCTGAACCAGCAGAGGCGGCAATCCGCTCAGGTCGCCATGGACCGGTGAGATCAGCGGGTGCGTCAATGGCAGGCCGTTGGAATACATCTTGGCCGCTTTGAAGGTCCAGGCGGCGTGCAGCACCGGTTCGCACTCCGGGGTATACAGATCCTGTTCGGAAAGATCGGTCCACGGGGAAAAGCAGGTAATGGATGATGGCAGAGGATGGCTATGGTCCCGCAGTCGCATGGCGAGAGCAATGCACAGCCCGCCGCCGGCCGAGTCTCCCGCTAAGGCTATGGTTTCCGGGCTCACGCCCTGGTTAACGAGAGCCAGATACACCGCTTCGGCGTCGTCCGGGGCCGCGGGGAAGGGATGCTCTGGAGCCAGCCGGTAATCCGGAACCAGAACATCGCAACCTGAGAATTTGGCGAGATAGCCGGCGATGCCCCGGTGGGTGGCGGCAGAGCCCATGACGTAACCACCACCGTGAAAGTAAAGCACGGTGCCAGCGGCGGCACCGCTCGGGCTGGCGTGCAACACCGGTACGCCAGCGAGATCTTGCCGGGTAAAGGTAATGTCGCGGGGCGGGTAGGAGGTACGATAGGCTTCCCGCGTGTAGCGACGCTGCACCGATAGTGGAAAGGTCCGGGACAGGACAGGTTTCACAAAATGGCGCATGGTCCCTCTCAACCCTGCTTCGAGAAGCGGCTGGAACATCTGTGTTCTCCTGTGTGAATGCGTTACGATGACCGGACTTTATAGATTCATGACAGGCGTTTAACTCTACGTGTACTGGAAAACAGATACCATAGAAATACCGAATTGGGACAGGCACTCGCTGCTGGACCGGCTTGAGCCATTCGATCCTTCTGTCCGCCGGGAGCTCGGTTCCGAAATGGAGGAGTATTGCCGGTTTTATGGTCTGGATCTCTGGGTAGAGCACCCCGAGGTTCACTACCATCAGGGTTATATCGAGGCCGAGCGGCATCAGGTCATGGTGCATTACTTCCGGTTGCCGGAGAGCGCCAGCCCGAAGGGTACCGTGTTTATTCTGCACGGTTATTTCGATCACGTGGGCCTTTATACCCAGTTGATTGACCGCTGCCTGGGCGCCGGCTTTGATGTCATGGCGTATGATCAGCCGGGCCATGGGTTGTCGAGCGGCACGCCCGCGGCTATCGGCAGTTTCCTGGAATACCAGGCGGTGCTGTCGGAGGTGATGGCCAGAGTCAGTAACAAGATTCGGGGGCCCTGGTATGCGGTGGGGCAGAGCACCGGCGGCGCTATACTGATCGACTATTTGCTGTCGAACCATCACGACCAGAAAACGTCGGCCTTTCAAAAAGTGGTGTTGCTGGCACCTCTGGTTCGCCCGATGGGGTGGCTGGGAGCGAAGATTCTCCACAGCCTGGTCAAACCGTTTCTCAGTCGCTGGAAACGGGTCTTTGGCGAGAACAGCGGCGATACCCGGTTCCTGCGATTCCTGCGCGAACACGATCCGCTGCAGGCGCGGGCTGTGCACGTAGACTGGGTGAGCGCATTACGCCAGTGGGTGCCGCATATCGAATCTGCGCGCCCCGTGGATTTCCCGGTGACTGTGGTTCAGGGCGAAAAAGATCTGACGGTAGACTGGCAGCACAACCTGCGGATCATCCGCAATAAATTTTCCTTGGTGAAGGAACGCAGAATACCGGACGGCCGTCATCACCTGGTGAACGAAGCCCAGGATTTGCAGGCGACGGTGTTCAATACCATTATCGACACGTTCTCGGATTGACAATGGCCAGGACGGCAAGCTCCGAGCGACCTATCACAGAAGTGGGAGAAGACAGTGAAAAAAACGATTCTTGCCCTGGCTATGGCAACAGCCGGTCTTGGTGGTTGCATGACCTACGATCCGTACACCGGTGAACAGAAAACCTCGAATGCCACCACCGGCAGCATTATTGGTGCTATCGGGGGCGCTGCCATTGGTGCGGCGACTTCCAGCAGCAGTGACCGGGGCAAGGGCGCCCTGATTGGCGCGGCCAGCGGCGCAGCTGTTGGTGGTGGTATCGGTTACTACATGGATCGTCAGGAAGCCCAGCTGCGGCAGCGGCTGGAAGGCACCGGCGTTCGGGTTGTCCGCAACGGCGACCAGATTGACCTGATCATGCCGGGCAACATTACGTTTGATACCGACCAGTCCAGCATCCGCTCGGGTTTTACCGGTACGCTGGAGTCGGTGGCACTGGTGTTGAAAGAGTTCGACAAGACCATCATTCAGATTGAGGGACATACCGATAGCACCGGTGCCGACAGCTACAACCAGCTGCTGAGCGAGCGTCGGGCGTCGTCGGTTCGTGATTTTCTGCTGAACCAGAGCATTGAGCCGCGTCGTACCCGGGCAACCGGTTACGGTGAGCGTTATCCGATTGCATCGAACGATTCCGCGGCAGGCCGGGAGCAGAATCGCCGGGTTGAGCTGACGCTGGTGCCGATGCAGTAAACTCCGGGTAGTACTGCTGCTAAGAAAAGCCCCGGCCTGCGAGCCGGGGCTTTTGCGTTCCGGGGTGTCTAGCTTCAGTTGGTATTGCTGGGCAGCCACTCGTCAATGCGTTTTTTGAGATCCTCCAGCTGATCTTCACCGGAGTCCTTGAGTTCGCCCAGTTTGCTCCGGGCCGTCTCGATATGGTCTTCAACAGACTGGATGCGCTCGGAAAAATCTTTCTGAATTTCCGCTTCTGCCTCGTCGTCTTTGGCCTTGGCCATTTTCTCGTCAGCCTCGGCGCGCAGACTCTCGATCTGTTTGCTCCAGTATTCGGTCTGGGTTTCCAGTTTCTTCTGCAGCGATTCCTTCAGAGACATAAATACCTCCATGCCAGGCCAGTAAGGCCCGTTTTGATGACTGGTAACAGTAAGCATGGCCTTGTTCCGATGAATCTCAAGGGCGGGAGTATTACGTTTCGTTCAAATGACGGGTTGTGGCCTGAAATGGCATAAAAAAAACCGGAGCCTCCAGGGAAGGCTCCGGTTTTTCGCTACCCGCTGCGAATCAGAACAGAACGCGACAGCGGATGGTGCCTTTTACCTGACGGAGCTTCTCAAGCGCCAGCTCGCCGTAGGCTTTATCAACGTCGATGACCACATAACCAATGTCTTCTTTGGTTTGCAGGTACTGGCCGCAGATGTTGATGGCATTTTCCGAAAATACCTGGTTGATTTCGGACATCACACCCGGGACGTTCTCGTGAATGTGCAGCAAACGATGCTGGTTCGGGTGCGAGGGCAGGGCCACTTCCGGGAAGTTGACGGAAGACACGGAGGTGCCGTTGTCACTGTACATGGCCAGCTTCTCGGCCACTTCGCGCCCGATGTTTTCCTGAGCTTCGATGGTTGAACCGCCCACGTGCGGGGTCAGGATGCAGTTATCGAATTCGCGCAACGGCGAGACAAACTCTTCGTCGTTGGATTTGGGTTCCACCGGGAACACGTCGATGGCAGCGCCCAGCAGCTTGCCGGAGCTCAGGGCTTCGGCCAGAGCGTCAATATCGACCACGGTGCCGCGGGAGGCATTCATCAAAATGGAGCCGGGCTTCATCTGGGCGAACTGCTCGGCCTTGAACATATATTTGGTGGCCGGCGTTTCAGGAACGTGCAGGGAAACGACATCGGCAAGGTTGAGCAGTTCCTGCAGGGTGCCGACCTGCGTGGCATTACCAATCGGTAGCTTGGACACCACATCGTAGAAGTAGACGTCCATTCCAAGGCTTTCGGCCAGCACACTGAATTGGGTGCCGATGTTGCCGTAGCCGATGATGCCCAGCTTCTTGCCACGAATCTCGTAGCTGTTCTTGGCGGATTTCAGCCATTCACCACGATGAGCTTTGGCGTTTTTCTCGGGCACGCCACGCAGCAACAGGATAGCCTGCGCCAGTACCAGCTCGGCAACAGAGCGGGTGTTGGAGAAAGGCGCGTTGAAAACGGCCACACCGCGGCGTGTAGCCGCCTGGAGGTTGACCTGGTTGGTGCCAATACAGAAGCAGCCCACGGCCACCAGCTTTCTGGCGGCTTCAAATACTTTCTCAGTCAGCTGGGTGCGCGAGCGGATACCAACGAAGTGCGCATCGGCAATCTTCTCGATCAGCTCTTCTTCACCCAGCGAATGGGTCAGATACTCGATATTGGTGTAACCCGCGGCATTCAGGGTATCAACGGCAGATTGATGCACGCCTTCCAGCAGCAGGATCCGGATTTTGCTCTTTTCGAGAGACGTATTTGACATGGGCTTGCTTCCGAACCTTTCGTCACGTGAAATGACCTGAAGCCAGGGATCGTCGGCCTGGCTCACAGAACAGGGGCGGTATGATACCATAATCCCAGACTTTCACAGCGCGCCGGTTTGCCTGAATCAATTCTTTGTGAGTGAATTCTGAGCAGGTTCTGGCCCAAACTCGAAGAGACTGATGCATCCATGAGCTCTGAACAGATTATCGCCTCCCTAAAACATCTGGTTGCCACGCCGGAAAACCCCGGAAAAGTCCTGACTGATCCGGCCGATCTGGACAATTATGGTAAGGACTGGACGAAGATTTATCCGCCCAGGCCTTTGGCCATCGTTTTGCCCAAAACCACGGAACAGGTGCAGGCGCTGGTGAAATTTGCCAATGAGAATCAGGTGGCGCTGGTGCCTTCGGGTGGCCGTACCGGGCTCAGTGCCGGAGCGGTCGCTGCCAACGGCGAGGTTGTGGTGGCCTTCGATAACATGAACCGGATTCTGGACTTCAATGCCAGTGATCGCACGGTCCGTTGCCAGGCCGGCGTAGTGACCGAGCAGCTCCAGGGCTTTGCCGAAGAGAATGGCCTGTATTACCCGGTGGATTTTGCCTCTGCCGGCTCCAGCCAGTTAGGCGGTAATTTGTCGACCAACGCCGGCGGCATCAAGGTCATTCGCTGGGGCATGAGCCGGGACTGGGTGGCCGGGCTGAAAGTGGTCACCGGCAACGGTGATGTTCTGGATCTGAACAAGGATCTGGCGAAGAACAACACCGGTTACGACCTGCGTCACCTGTTTATTGGCGCCGAGGGCACATTGGGCTTCATTACCGAAGCGACTATGAAGCTTACCCGCAAGCCGGATGATCTGACCGTACTGGTACTGGGCCTGGGCGACCTGAGCAATACCATGGATGTCTTGCAGGCGTTCCAGAAAAAGCTCGACCTGACCGCCTACGAATTTTTCTCGCATCAGGCGATGGGTCATGTCCTGGCCCATGGCCAGGTACCGGCCCCGTTCGAGACCGAAGCACCCTATTATGCGTTGTTGGAGTTCGAGGCGGTGTCTGACCAGGTGATGGACGATGCCATGGCCCTGTTTGAGCACTGTGTAGAAGAAGGCTGGGTGCTGGATGGCGTGATCAGCCAGAGTGAGACCCAGGCGCAGAATCTTTGGCAGCTGCGGGAGCGCATTTCCGAGTCCATCGCGCCCCGGATTCCCTACAAGAATGATATCTCGGTGGTGGTTTCCAAAGTGCCGGGCTTTCTGCAGGAAATCGATGATGTGGTGACGGAACACTATCCGGATTTTGAAATCATCTGGTTCGGCCATATCGGTGATGGCAACCTGCATCTGAACATTCTCAAGCCCGAGGCTATGGCCAAAGAAGATTTCTTCGAGAAGTGTCAGCAGGTGAATAAGTGGGTGTTCGAGATTGTTGAGCGTTATCAGGGCAGCGTCTCTGCCGAGCATGGCGTGGGCATGACCAAAAAACCGTATCTGCAATATACGCGCAGCGAGGCGGAAATTGCCTATTTGCGCGGCATCAAGCAGGTATTCGACCCCAATAACATCATGAACCCGGGCAAGATCTTCGACTGATGCAACAGCATATTGTGGTGCTCACCGGCGCTGGCATCAGCGCCGAAAGCGGTCTTTCAACCTTTCGTGATAACGACGGGCTGTGGGAGCAGCACAGTGTCTACGATGTGGCCACCCCGGAGGCGTTCGAGCGCAACCGGGAGCTGGTTTTGCGCTTTTACAATGAACGCCGCCGGCAATTGCGGGCGGTTGAACCCAACCCGGCACACCGGCTTCTGGCCGAACTGGAGCGCCGGCACCGGGTGACCGTGGTTACCCAGAATGTCGATGATCTGCACGAACGGGGCGGGTCCAGCCATGTGCTGCATTTGCATGGAGAGTTGACCAAGGCGCGCAGTTCTGTGGACCCGGAACTGGTCTACGACATCGGCTACAACGATATCAACCCGGGTGACACGTGTGGCCACGGTGCCCAGCTTCGTCCCCACATTGTCTGGTTTGGCGAGGAAGTGCCGATGCTGGATGCGGCGGCCGAGGTGGTGCGGACCGCCGATCAGTTGCTGATCGTCGGCACGTCACTGCAAGTGTATCCGGCGGCAGGCTTGGTGTACGAGGTGGACATCGATGTGCCCATCACGGTCATCGACCCGGGCGCCCCCGCCTCGGTGTCCCGGGCGCGGGTGATTCGCAAAGGTGCCTCGGAGGGGGTTCGGGAGTGGGCTTCTCGCTTTTTTTGACTTCGGAGTAAGGAGCCCTGTCGGGGAGTGCCTTCCAAAACACGCTCCTTCGGCACATCCCTGTGGCGCTTGGGCTCCGCCACCCATAGCTCCGCACAGTTTTGGAAGGCACTCCCCGACAGGGCTCTTGCCTCAACCTCTCAGGTATTTCTCCAGTTCACTTTTGAATGCCGCTTGCACACCGAGCCGCTTCAACATCCAGTAATGCCCGGCA
>NZ_JBNFVX010000024.1:0-26247 GCF_049943275.1 Marinobacter sp. VGCF2001 | reverse complement strand
TCTCCTTTCGCTTACAAACTTTGATCAGTGCTAACAAGTCTAGCGACGAAAAAGGAATCGCATAAGTCGGTTTTTACAAATTTGACATTCGGGAAACAAAAAGAGTACGGAAAGGCGCTCGCTCGGGCTCTAAGCTGGATTTCGTCAGAACCACCTAGCTTGGAAGGGAAAACTTATGTTTATTAATAACCTGACGCGCTCTCAGCAAGCAATATTCCTAGGCTTAGCTGAAGATTTGATAGCTGTGGATGGCAAGATCGATGAGCGCGAAACGAATATACTCCGTACCTTGACCACCTTGTGTGACGGCGATGCCAGTGCGGTGAAAAATGGCTCTGACGCTGAGTTAGTTGAGGAATTCAGCGATCGAAAGTCCCGGGTTTCACTTCTTTTAGAGTTGATAGGGATTGCTTACGCTGACGAGGCTTACGACGAAAGGGAAAAGGGCTTTATAAACAGGCTTGCAACTGCCTTGGGTGTCCCGGGTGTTCTGGTCGAGGATCTTGAGTCCTGGGTTCACCGGCAAATGATTTTGAATCAAGAAGCTCAAATCTTCATGGAGGAATGATCTATGCCTTTACCTTTTGTTTTGGCGGGTGCAGCATTGATTGCTGGTGGTTATGGCGTAAAGAAAGGGGTCGATGCAAAATCCGATCATGATTCTGCTAAATATTGGAATGAGCGGGCTGAAAAGGTCTTTGAGAGCGCCAAGAGTGATCTTGAATCAGAAAGAAGTAAGACCCAGAGCAGAATGAAACTGCTCGGTAAAACAAAGTTTGAACTCTATCGGAACAGTGTCGTTCCCTTCTTCGAGACTTTTTCGCAGATTAAATCGGTTAACTTTAACGACGAATCCCTGTTGCAAGGGTTTGAATTACCACGTGTTAGCCGTGACGAGATGCTGAAGATGGAAGAGTCTGCGTTCGAGATCAAGCAGGCAGTCAGTGGGGGGCTCACTGCGCTTGGCAGTGGAGGTTTGGCGGGCCTCGCAGCATATGGCGGCGTGGGAACGTTTGGAGCAGCATCGACTGGGACGGCAATTGGGGGCTTGAGTGGCGCAGCTGCAACAAACGCAACGTTGGCATGGCTCGGAGGGGGGTCACTCGCGACTGGCGGCTTTGGCATGGCTGGCGGTATGGCCGTTCTCGGTGGAGTTGTTGCCGGGCCGGTACTGGCTGTTGGTGGAATGATGCTCGCGTCAAAAGCAGAGGCGGCAAAGCATGATGCATATGCCAATTTTGACAAAGCTGAGTTGGCCGCAGAAGAGATGACGTCAGCCGGAGTCGTGACTGAATCAATAGGCCGGCGTTTTAGCGAAATTAACGAAAACCTTTTGCTACTAAATGATCGTTTTGCCCCTTTGTTAGAGGCGTTACAGTCCTTGGTCAATACCAATAAAGACTACTCTACGTATTCGGACGAGCAGAAGAAATTAGTTTTTCTGACGGCATCTGCTGCTAAAGTGCTCAAGAATATCATGGAAGCTCCGATCATTGACCAGAAGGGCGTATTAACCAAAGAGTCACGAGATGCCGTTCAATTGGGTCAAAAGACTTTGACGGAAAACGCGATTTAAATTCACTGAATTGAGGACCCGGGGCGAGCCGTAAACTCACCCCGGACATCCATGACCAATAATTCGCAGATAATTTCATACCGTTCTTCTGAGCCATTCCCGTGCACTCAATGCGGCAAGTGCTGCAAGAATGTTCATTTGTCGGATCTCACTTCTTGGTTAGATAGAGGTGATGGTGTGTGTAGGAATTTGGACACCGTAACCAATCTCTGCAAAATATATCAGACTCGACCTGATATCTGCCGAATTGAGAAACAATACTTTATTCACTACGCCGAGGACTATACTTGGGAAGAATTTAAAAAGCTCAATCTCGAAGTTTGCGAAATCCTTCCGGGATAAACTGCCATAGCAGCTCGCCGCTTTGTGGCGGCACTCCATGAGCATCTGTAATCTTCGCGCAGCATTCTATATATTCGCGACCTATGGGTACCAACCTCTTGGTCAAGAGAATCCCGCTGGATAAACCTACTTTCCCGGCTTGGTCAGTGCCAGGCGCAAAAGGCTAACTCAATCGTCAGCCGACTCACATTCTTGAATCATTCACAATTTTCAAATTAAATATCTGGACCTCATGAACTTAACAAAAAATATTATCAAGAAAGAAAAAAGATACCACAGAAAAGCATCTGAACGGTATGTTGATGTTGATTTTTTCTATAGTAAAAGAAAGTTTGAGTTTTCCATACCTATTGAGTACCGAAGAACCGGCATAGAATTAACTTCGGACGAGGAAATAGATAAATATTTAGTTGAAGTCTATGAAGAGTGTAAACCTAAAAATTGGAAGTCTTGGAGGAGTGAACAAAAAAAATTCTGGGAAACCAAGCGCGCAGATGTGACGTATTCGTTTTTTGAGTCCTTGTTAGATTTCGACTGGGTTTGTGCGACTTGTGAAATGCCGAGTAACCCTAATTTCGCTCGAAGAATTCAAGATCTTAAAGAAATGGGGTTTACTATAGCAACTGATACTAAGAAATATTGTTCAAACTGCGAGAAAAGAAAGACGCATCACCAACTTATACCAATAAAAAGGGGTGGGGCTACTGGCTATGAAACTTGGAGTGAAGAACTACGTTCGAGGATAATAACCTTATTGGAAAGATACGATGCTTTTGAGGCAAAAACTGTATCAAAAGATGGCTTGCTTCCTGACCATAAATTCCCGGAAATAAGGTGGGATGAATCTACTCGTAGGGAATCTATTGAGTCTTTAACAAAATCGGAAATTCAGCGAGACTTTCAGCTTTTAAATAATCAGCGAAATCAACAAAAGAGGGAAGCCTGTAGGAAATGCTTTCAGACTAACGTCAGGGGGTATCCTTATGGGATAAAATATTACTACGCTGGATCAGAGACGTGGAACCCAAAAATACCAAAGCGAGGAAAAAAAGCAGAAAATGGCTGTGTCGGCTGCGGGTGGTATGATCTTGAAAAATGGCGTACTCACTTGAACGATTTGATAAAGTAAAATATCAAAACGCACGATATAATAATATTTTTACACCCCAATTAAGTATGGAGATGCTAGATTGGGGCGCAAACTCTATAGTTGATTTTCAGCAGTCGAGCTCAGGTGATAATTGATAGACATCAGATCCAATGCTGTAACGCCCACGTTTTTGTTTTCTGGATATCGTATCAATTTTTTCTTCTGACCAAAGGCCAGCTGTTTTTACTAGGTGCTTCCTTAATTTGGGGTTTATTCCTTTTTTTCTCTCCTCGCCGCGACGCAATATTCCCATACAGCCCGCCGGAGATATAAAAAAGTTCTCCTCAGCATTTATGTCGACAATATCAGATAATTTCCCCTCATTACTTTGCAAAGGGTAGTGCCGGCAGTTTAGATGTGAGCCATCCAACAGTTCAATATAGGCATTTTCTAATGCCCCGATGATAAAGCACTTGTGATTGTTCTCAATTCTATATGAAAAAGGAGAGAAATCGTCCATTGTTAGTGGGCGAGAATAATAATGATCTTGAATCCGTTCACCCAGCCATTCTATTATCGGGATCGCCCATGAATTTCCCAGTGCCTGATATCTTGCTGTAGGCTTTGATTTTTCAAGATTTGTATAGTTATCGGGAAATCCCATTAATCTTTCACATTCTAAAGGGGTAAATCTTCGCAAGCGTCCATCTTGTGCGATGAATAGTGATCCATTGTAAGCAGCGGCATTTCCATTCCATTTCGTGCCGTATGCAGAATATAAGCAGTCTGTGTAATTTCTAAAAGCTTCAAAATAGACATCTTCTTTATGGAAGTTTAGATCGCCATCATAAAAACTAGGAATTCCATTGGAAGTGCCGTGCTCAAAAAGAACCTTCTCTGGTGAAAACTCTTTTCCGCCAGCCACCACATAAAGCCTTCGTCTTTGCTGAGGCAAGCCAAAATACTTGGCATCCAGTATACGCCAGGCAATATTTCTTTTTGGGCCGTGTATTATTCCGGCATTCGGCCAAACCTTTACCTTAAACTCTTCATCAAATCCTGCGAGAGATGATACAAAGCAACCAAAAGCATTCGTTCGGTCTTTTAAAACTCCCTCAACATTCTCCCATAGGACTACTGTACTGCTCTTTTTTTGTAAGGTTCTTATGGCATCGTTTGAATTGACTATATCTACAAATCGTTGGGTCAGGTTTCCCCGGTCATCTTGCAAGCCGCGCTTCCAGCCAGCAAAAGAGAATGCCTGACACGGTGTTCCACCGCAAATAATGTCAGGAGCCTCAGTTATTTCTCCAGAAATCTTTTCCGGAATTTTGACCATATCTCCAATATTGGCAATAGTTGGGTACTTGTTATGAAGGACGGCGGATGGAAATTGGGATATTTCTGAGAACCAGCTAAACTCAAAATTCAGATCTTTCCACGCTACAGATGCCGCTTCTATCCCTGAGCAAACGCTCCCAACTGTCAAGTTATTCACAAGGTTTATCTCTCAATACAGTTTTGATGTGCAGGTTTTTTAATAAATTTAGATAACAGTTAATTATATGAGCTTCAAAGGCGATGTTGATAAATGTTTGAGCCCTATGTTTTTTACTGATTTGCTTGCTGCATATTAAATTTCAGGTTAAAAATCTTACCAGATGGGACACTTATGTGGTAGGCAAAGTTGGAGTCTGACACCCCGGAGTGTCATGCACGAGTGCTGCCTTCCGTAACCCTGTGCCAGGGATGCTTGATCTCATCCAGGTCCGCCAATGCTACCCCTCTGTCAGCTTGGTCGCCCAGTAATCGAGTTGCTTCCTGCCAAGGATGAACCTTTTCTCGTCGAGCTCGTACCTGAGATGCGTGTCCACTACTGCCGAACCAACTACTTTAAGCAACGAGGATATTTCGAATGACCTTTTCCCTGATTTCACGCAAATTGTGCGCAATAGTTATTTCGGCTGGCATGGCAGGAGGCGCCCTGGCTGCCTCGAACTCGGATGAAGTTCGCGCAGCCCTGGTTGGTAACACCTTCAAGGGAAGCATGGGCAGTGAAGTTTATTCGAGTTACTTCGCAGATGATGGTACCTACGACGATGCCTTCGGTGGAGGAAAGTACCGAATTACAGATGAGGGAGTCTGCTACCCTGATACTGATTATGGCTGCTACACAGCTGAAATTGATGGCAATACACTTGAGTGGTTCCAGAACGGGGAAAGTGTTGGAACGGGTGTGATTGAGCAGGGCGATACACTCAGGTGAGCCTTTTCCGAGAAAGAAACGGACGTAGCGTAAAGTGAACTTTGGGAGATGCTCGGGGCCTTGATGATCGTTTTGGGGTTACGGGGTTACAGAGGCACCTCATGCGCATCCGAAATCTTCGCCCAGTGGGTAATTCGCCGTTTCTTCCCATCCCAGAAATATTTGAGATGTTCGCCCTGCACCGGGGCGTGAAGCGCGACCGGCCTGAACGCTGCAATGCACTCGTGCCCGGGTCTTCGCACCGAGTTGTAGAGCAAGCCGTCTGATCCGTTCGCACGAGACGAAGCGGCATAGGCCTGGCTGGCGGAGTAGTCGTCCGGGTTGTGTAAATCGGCAAACGCCTCTTCGCGAATATCCTGCATGGCACGGGCAATCTCGCCGACATAGCAGCGCATGGTCAGCTCGATCGATTCTTCCCCGGCGGCCGCCATTTCACGTTCTTTGTGGTAGATGGTTTCCGCGATTGCCGTTTCCAGGGAGTCGGCCGCGTAGTACACCCCAAAGTCGCCGTTCGTAAACCGGCTGCCAAACCCCAGGTGGGTGAACGCAGCCATAACCGGGCTGGAGCCGGGTCCGAAGAGCCGATCGTCCGGCGGAATCAGCTGTAAATCACCGGCTTCGTCCAGCAAGCGATCGTTGGTCATGGCCTCAATCTCAAAGGCGATGGCCAGTTCTTCGGGAGTGTCGTAGATTCGCTCGAAGAGGTCGATTGGCGGGTAGTGGCTGGGAATGATGCGATGGGCCTTCCATTCCGGAAGAACCAATGGCGGGGCAGGCCTCATGCCCAGCCCCGTTTGGCGTCAAAGTAGCGCCGGGCTTGCATCAGGTGTTTCATGGAGCCCCGCGCCATGAACTCCAGTGCGGATGCCCCGGAGAACGGCACGTCACTGGTTGCCAGGCGAATGCGGCGATTGGAGCGTTCAGCGGTAGGGTACATCACCCTCAGCGATTTATAGATACCCAGCACGTAGCTGATGCGCTCAAGCGTATCCCGGGAAAGCTTGATGTAGGGAAGCTTCTGGTACTTCGCGAGCGTGCTCCGGGAGATGCCACCAAGCATCTGCATCATCTCTTCCTGCGAGCAACTCCATTCGCGGCAAATATTGAAGAAGCCTTTGAGGGCAACGTGTCCGCGCAGGGCTTCTGTGTCAGATGCTTGGGGCTGTTTTTCGTGCTGTTGGGCCATAACGAAAGCCCTCCTGATGTACATATGTGTACACAATAACAAATTATGCCCTGATGTACACATTTGCACGCATCTCTTCATGCGTTTCAACAGTTCGCAGTCAAAGCCAACTCCGGCGACTTCCGGGCCGCTTGGAGCTGGCATTCCGGAGCGTGGTCCCAGGAATTCACTACCGCATCGCCACAGAAAAAACGCAAGACTGTTTTGTCTGGAACGACATTCATTGTCGTGCTGCCTCTGTAAACTGTCGTTGATTCGTCTAGAATGATACCAAAATTCCCAGAATTCTCAGGTAGATAAAATGCCCAAGTTTTTGCACACGGCAGACTGGCAGATGGGCCGGGCGTTTACCCGTTTTGAAACCGAAGACGGTGCTGCGCTGGTCGAGGCCCGGTTCGAGGCCATCGAAACGCTCGCACAGCTCGCCAATGAGCACCAGTGCGATGCCGTTCTGGTCGCCGGTGATGTGTTTGATGCCCAAACGGTGTCCGATCGCACGATCCGGCGGGTATTCAACGCCACAAAGGCGTTCGCCGGCCCCTGGGTTATGTTGCCCGGCAACCACGACGCCGCCCTGGCCGAGAGCGTGTGGACCCGAGCCCAACGCCTGGGTGCAATCCCTGAGAACGTACACCTGGCGCTGCAGCCAGGCGTCATCAATCTGCAACAGCAGCGCCTCAGCATCCTATGCGCGCCGCTGACCCAGCGCCATACCTACGGCGATCTGACAGAGCCATTCAGCGGTTATGACACACCGGAAGGTTGTCTCCGAATCGGTCTGGCTCACGGCAGTGTCCAGGGCCTGTTGCCAGACGAGATTGACTCCACCAACCCCATCGCGCCAGACCGCGCCGAAGCCAGCAGGCTCGATTACCTGGCACTGGGCGACTGGCACGGCACCAAACAGATCGATGAACGCACCTGGTACAGCGGCACCCCGGAGCCGGAGCGCTTCCGCAACAACGAAGCCGGTAATGCTCTGCTTGTTGAGATTTCCGATCCTGGCGCAACACCTTCGGTAACCCAATTACCAACCGGGCGATACCAGTGGCACCAGTGGCGGCAAACCCTCGCCGTCCAGTCTGATCTTGAACAGTTGCTGGAGCGGTTGGGCGCTTTGCCCGAATCCGCGGTGGTCGACCTGCGCCTTGATGGTTCGATAACCCTCGCCGGAGAAGAAACACTCTTGGAGGCTCTCTCGGTTGCCGAAGCGCGGTTCCGCAGCCTTCGTTGCGAGCGGAGCGGGCTTCAGCTTGCACCTACCGATGAAGATATCGCGGCCCTGAAAGCCGATGGTTATCTGGGCGAAGTGGTTGAAAGCCTGCGTGAGCAGCAGGAAGGCGCACAGGATGACGCCGCCCGGGATGCGCTAGCCATTCTGGCGGGGTTGCTCCGGGAACGAGAACAGGAGGTGGGGCAATGAAACTGCAGAAACTTCGCATTGAACAGCTGCGCCAGTTCCGCAAACCCTTCGCTCTGGACAACCTGCAACCCGGCCTCAACCTGATTCACGGCCCCAACGAGTCCGGCAAAAGCACCCTGGTGCGTGCCATCCGTGCGGCGTTTTTCGAGCGCTATCGCTCAACGGCCGTTGACGACCTTCGCCCCTGGGGCGATTCCGCTGCAGCGCCCACCATTGAACTGGATTTCGAGCATCAGGGCCGCTCCTGGCATCTCACCAAGAGCTTTCTGCAGCGCAAACGCTGTGACCTGAAAGTCGGCACCGACACCTACAGCGAAGACGACGCGGAAGAAAAACTGGCCGAACTGCTGGGCTACCAGTACCCGCAAAAAGGCATCAGTAAAGCCAAACACTGGGGCATACCGGGGCTGCTGTGGGTAGAGCAGGGCACCGGGCAGGATATCGAACAGGCCATAGAGTATGCCGGCGATCACCTGAAGTCTGCCCTGAATTCCATGGTGGGAGAAGTGGCCAGTTCAGGAGGCGACGACCTGATCGAGACTGTTCGCAGCCAGCGCGACACCCTGCTGACCGGCACAGGGAAGCCCCGGGGCGATTACCTGAAACTGGAGAAAGACCGCGTCCACTATGAGGTTGAAATTGAAGAGCTGAAGGCGCGGGTGCATAAATACCAGGAACAGGTCGACCGGCTTGGCAAGTTGACTCAGGACTACGATCAGGCCGAGGCCGAGCGCCCCTGGGAAGAGGCCCAGCGCCAGCTGGAGGAAGCCCGGGTGCGTTATCAGCAGGTAGAGCGCCTGGAGCAGCAACAGACCCAGGAGAAAGCCACGCTTGCCCAGCTGCAGCAGAATCATCGATTATTGCAGCAGAACAAAGAACACCTGGAAGGGCTCAGCCGCCAACTGGAGGTCCGCAAGGCCGAACTGGACCGAGCGGAGCGAGATCTCGCCACCGCAGAAGCCCAAACTCCGATGATTGCAGGCCGGCTGGCCGAAGCCAGAACCGCCTATGAACAGGCGGAGAAGCAGCGCAAACTGGCGGGTATACTGCAAACCCGCGAACGGCTGGAGCAGGATGTCCGGCGGCTTGAGCAGCACTCACAGGTGCTGACCCAGAACCTCGCCAAAGCCAGGGACTACCACCAGCAGCTGGAGCAAGCCAGGCAGCAGGCCAGAGAGAACCGGATTGATGCCGCCGCGGTCAAAAACCTGAAAGCGACCGCGAACCAGCTGAACGAAGAAACCATCCGTTCACGAACCATCGCTACCCGCTTAAACTGGCAGCTGGAAGCCAGCGCGTCCTTAACGCTGAACAACGAGCCGTTGACCGGACAAGGCGAGCAGCAGCTTCTGGAAGAATCCACCCTGGTTATCCCCGGCGTGGGTACCCTGGGCATAACGCCCGGTGGTGAAGAGCTGGCCAGCACCCGCCGGAAGCTCAAAACCCTCGAGGACAGTTTTGCCGAACAGCTGAAGACCCTGGGTGTGACATCGGTGGAACAGGCAGAGGACCGCTTCTCAGCCTTTGAAAGTGCCGGAAGAACCCTGAAGCACGCCGACGAGTTGTTCAAATCCGTGGCACCTGCCGGCATTGAGCAACTTGTCTCCGATCAGAAAGAGGCGGAAGGCCAGCTGGAGAACGCCAAAACACAACTGGAAGCCACCCCCAAACCGGATCCACAAGAGAATGTGCCGGCCCTGGAAGAAGCCGAGGCAGCGTTCACCCGGGCTGGCACCGCACTGGACAAAGCGGAATCCGATGAGCGCGCCCACCAGTCCAGCCTGACTGCCCTGAAACAGGCCCGGGACAACGCCAAAACCGAATGGCAGCGGCTGGCGGATGAAGAAAAGAGCCCGGAACGCCAACAGCAGCTTCGCCAGATAGCCACCGACCTGGCGAACCTCGAAAAACAACAGACCCAACTGGAAGCCAGTCTCGAACGCCGCGAACGGGAAATCCGTGATGCTCGCCCGGAGTTTCTGCGGCAGGATATCGAACGCTACCAGAATGCGGTCAATCAGCTGCGCCAGACCCAGGAGAACCGTGGCCGCGAACTCCGCGATATCAAAGTCAGGCTGGAAGCCTGGGGCGCGGAAGGGCTGGAAGAACAGCTCAATGAAAAAGAGGCGGAATACGACCAGTGCAACCGCCGCTATCAGGAATTGCACCGCCGCGCCCAGGCACTGGATCTGCTGCTGAACCTGCTCACCGAAAAACGCCAGGCCCTGACACGTCGACTGCAGGCACCGCTGCAAAAGCACCTCAATCATTACCTGTCGGTGCTTTTTCCGGAAGCCTCCCTGGAAGTCGATGAACAGCTCCGGCCCGGCACCTTCAGCCGGGGCAGCGAACTGGGGCAGATTGCCGAACTGAGTTTCGGTGCCAGGGAACAGATGGGCCTGATCAGCCGCCTGGCCTATGCCGATCTGCTGCGCGAAGCCGGAAGGCCAACCCTGGTGATACTGGACGACACCTTGGTGCACAGTGACAGCGACCGCCTGGAAGACATGAAACGCATCCTGTTCGATGCGGCCAGTCGGCATCAGATACTGCTGTTTACCTGTCATCCGGAGAAGTGGCAGGACCTGGGTGTGCCGCCTGTGGATATTCTGGCGTCGAAGGGGCTGGGTGCTTAGTCCCATTCCCTTCAAGCGAACAAAACTAGTTCTGATAGAGGGCGCAGACGTTCATCAGAGTAGAACTTTTGACGTCGGTGCCTATACCGGTCTAATGACAGAAGGATCAGAGCTGGTCAGAGGAAAAGTAGTCGTAGACCAATCTGGCGCTGCCAAAAGGGTTCTTCCAGTGTGGCACCGGGGTGAGGGAGTTTATCTGCTAAATAATCTATCGCAGGTAATCCACGCTCCTGATGATCTGAGGGAGTTTTTAAGATCTCTATACGCTATGCGAATCGCCGAGATGGCCTCGGCCGATGAGCTGGTAGATGCTATTGACCTTGGAAAGGTGAGCCTTTGTTCTCTGATGAGTACAGATGACTGGGATCTGCTCTGCGGCGCCCACAACCGCAGCCGGTTTCCGTTTCATTTGATAAAGAAAGTACAGATGGAGATATAGCGGTGGATCAACAGACTTTATCGTGTCCGAGCTGTAAGAAAGAGGCTCTATTCAAACTGCCAGTCAATGTTAAGAACACTACTACCAGGCAACCTTGCTCACTTTGCAGGAAGGTTGCCAAAATCCAGATCCAGAAGGGACAAGTTGTGGAAATTTCCAAAGGCTAGGCGTTGTCAAAGGTTTGGGCCGCCAAAGAGCGGCTCAGCCCCTACAACACATTCGCCACCCCAAACGGAATATGAACCATCGGAACGCTGCCAGCCTCGGACTCCAGATGCGACCGCTGATCATCAAAGAACATGTGAGGCCTAAGCACGTTCAGGATCCGGTCCTTCTTCATGCCACCGAGGAAGAACACCTCATTGGCATCCACGCCCCAATGTTCCAGAGTGGTTATCACGCGCTCATGAGAGGGCGCATTCCGGGCGGTCACGATTCCGGTTCGTAGCGCACGCCTGTAATTTGGGTCGGCTTCCAAGGCGTGGTCTTCAAGCTTTTGCAGGTGCGAGAGTTTTCTGAACAAGTCAGCCAACGGCCCCGGGCTGTGCGGGATATGTGAGCGCGAAGTTTCGTGTTCCTGAAACTCCTCCAAGGAGCCTGCCTTATAAACTTTCTCGGAAGCATCGTCGGCAATCACACCATCGAAGTCGAACGCGATGCGCAATTCAGCGTCGTCCTTATCATCTACTACATGGCTGGGTAGTACGGTACCGGCGGGGTGGCCGTAATCGATGGCTTGCAAGACATCGGTTTCGTTCGCTGATAAAAACAAGGAAGCATTGAATGCCGGGATGTAAGGGTAAGGCGATTTGCCTTCCAAAAATGCGGCTCGGCTGATGTCCAGACCATGATGGGCGATGGAGCGAAACACCCGCTTGCCGGTGATCGCTGAGTTCCTTGAAAGCAATACAACTTCCACTGGAGACTTATCCGGGAACCGATCGTTGATGGCCAGAAACCGTCGAACGAACGGAAAAGCTACCCCTTTCTCAAGCGGCGCATCCAAGTGTGACTCCTGGTACTTCCGATAGGCTTTTTCGCCCTGTGTTCGGAATACGTGGTCGGAATCAGATAAATCAAATAGCGCGCTGGAAGCGACAGCGATTACAAGCTTGTCTTCAATGGGGTAAGGCATTCACTGGACCTTCTGCGTTAACGGAACAAAACATACCATAATCCGGATCGGCGACATGTTCTGTCGCAACGCCTTCTTACACTAGAACCATAGCGCACAGGAGGCTGAATGAGCATCGTACTGAAAGCAGAGATGATTTCCCGAGCGTTGTTTGAATTCGATCCGATGAACACCTGCTGCAAAGAGAACGATTGTTTTGACGAATACGACCGCATCGGCGAGGGTGTCGAAGGCCGCTTGCGGCAGGGATTTTCACTGAAGCAGGCGTTGGTTCTGGAGCTGGCTGAGTCCTTTTTCGATGACGGCGCCCCGCATACCGATTGCCTGGATCCAGTGGTGGCACATTTGGAAGGGAGGGATCACTGAGCATGTATGACTTGATCGGAGACATCCACGGATACGCAACCGAGCTTAAAGCATTGCTGGATAAACTCGGGTACCGGAAAGCCAACGGTGTTTGGCAACATCCCGATCGAAAAGTAATTTTCCTCGGGGATTTCGTTGACCGTGGACCGCAGCAGGTTGAGACCGTCGAGATTGCTCGGAGCATGGTTGAAAACGGCCATGCGTTGGCGGTTATGGGTAATCATGAATTCAACGCTGTTGCCTGGGCAACGGAGGATCCAGAGCAGCCCGGACAATACCTGCGTCCCCACATTACAAAGAACCTGAAACAGCACAAAGAGTTTCTTGAGCAGGTTGGTGAGGGAAGTGAGCAACATCACCGAATGATTGACTGGTTTAAAGCCTTGCCTATCTACCTGGATTTACCAGGCTTGCGGGTGGTCCACGCCTGCTGGCATCCGGAGTATCTGGAAAAGGCCAACGAATACACGGACAGCCATAACCGGATTTTGCCAGAGGCGTGGGTGACCAGTAGCCGCGAGGGAAGCGAGCCTTTCAATATTGTTGAGACTCTACTCAAGGGACTGGAAATCCCCTTACCTGACGGAGAGTGCTTTCACGACAAAGAAGGTAACAACCGAACCGATGTACGTTCCCGGTGGTGGCGAACTGGCGAGCTGACTTACCGTGATTTGGCGATGGTACCTGGTGAGGAGATTGACAATATTCCCCACACACCGGTTAAGCAGCACATCCTGCCGGGCTATGACGGAGAGAAGCCGGTATTTGTTGGCCACTATTGGATGAGTGGAGAGCCGGCGCCTCTCAGCGACCATATCGCTTGCCTGGATTACAGCGTAGCCGGGAAGCATGGTGGAAAGCTTTGCGCCTACCGGTTTGATGGTGAATCTACGTTGACGAAAGGTAACTTTGTCTGGGTTGAGGGCCCCAACGTTGAAGCCTAAAAGCCTGATTTCCTGATGTATTTACATGAATTAACAGCCCCGAATTTGCCGGCAACAGCGCAAGCGGTTATAACTTTATACAGGGTTGGAGAAACCGCTTTCGAGTTATATCAAAATAAGGAACAGAAATGGACTTCTTGCTGGTCCCCGATGCATTAACAGCCAGTGAAACCCGCTACGCGCTAGCCCAAAGAAATACCATGGGTACCAAAGTGGGCAGCTTTTCTGTTCTGTTGGAGACACTGGCAGAGCTGTGGTTGATAGAACCCAGTGAGCTGGACTGGAACGTCGCGCTGCAGGAGCAGGCCCTCGCCATGGAGAATGCGTTCTGGGCCAAAAGTATCCGGGTGGATGAGTCTGCAACCGTTGCCGAACTGAGAGCCAGTATTACATTTTTGCTCAACCATTCGCCGCTCGGCGCCCGCCCCGAGGCGGTACCTTCCCCGGCCAATCGTAACCAGCGCTATTACAATGATCTTGTTGCCCTCGTTCGGCGACTCGAAGAACGACCAGACACTGATCAGCTGGCCGAGCAATGGTTCAAAGAGCACGAAGAGCTTTGTATCGAGCCGATCTATGTTTACCCGCGACTACCTGAAACCTCACTGTTTCCTTGGCAGCGCCAGGTTCTGGAAATGCTGCGTACAAAGGGCTGGGTGACGCCGGAGCCGGATAAGTACAGGTTTATCCCTTCATCAACGCCGGAGAATGAAAATAGCCCGATTCAGCAGTTCGCAGATACTTTGTTCCATCCGGACAAAGCCCCAGTGGAACTTGAAAACCTGCACTGGCTCACCTGCCGTGATCACCTTCAAGAGGTAGAAGCCGTCACATCCATGGTGCAGGCATCGGTCGAGCAGGGTACGAAACCGGAGAGGATTGCCGTCGTCGTACCCAAGGGCGGCGATTACGAGCTCTGGCTGGAAAAACACTTTGAGTACGCCGGCCTGATTGCCAGCAACCTTCGGCCGGAGTCGGGTGTCTTTGACTGGCAGTCCTCCCTGATTCATGACCTCCTGACTAGCCTTGTTCAGCCAGACATTCCGATGGCCATGATGAGCGCTATCATCAATCCGCTCATGCCCTGGGCGCCAGGGGTTGGTCATAAGTTGGCGGAGCGGTTCGGTAAAGGCGATGAGCTAACACTTGGCAAAGAGCCCAGCGAGCAGGAGAAGGCCATGCTCCGGCTTCTTCTAACCCCGCCGGAGCCAAGCTCAGCTGCAGTGCTCGATTGGATCATAGAGATTGCTGAAAACACCCAAGGTCCGAAGATGAAAGGCCTTGGCAAAAAGCGCATGAAGACACTGCTTGATAACACCCGCCGGCTAATGGCTCTGTATAGCGGCCAGCCCTTCATCGAGCAGATCAGCAACGTCATCCGGCAAATCCCGGTCGCCACCCTGGAGTCCCAGGAAGACCGGGTTCGCTACCTGCATGCCATCAACATCATCCGGGAAGGTGAGCCTCTGCCATTCCAGGTGGACGAGCTCTTTTTACTGGGCTTTAACCAGGGCCATTACGCCTACCAGCTGGAAGCCACCGGCCCCATCGCTCGGGAGAGCTGGGATCAATTGGCAACGATTTCAGGCCTTGCCATTCCCACTGTGGAAGAAAGTCAGAAACGGTGGGAAGAGGAATTCTCCGAGTTGATGCGAAGAGCCGATAGTCGTGTGACCTTCTTGCGCTCCATGAATGATCATCAGGGCGGCGCCTTGGAACCGAGCGAGACCCTCCTGGATATGGCGCTGTGCATTCAGCCCCTTGCAAAGCTCGATCCTGAAAACCTCGAACAACCGGTACTCAAGGCTGAACACCCACTCCTACGTAAAACAACCATTCAGCTGGAACAACCGGAATCGCCAAAACTCAAAGACCTGGAGCTGGCTCCGGAATTGATCCAGCAAGCACGCGTCAACCAGGATGGAACGCCGAAACCGGAATCTCCGAGCAGCCTCGAAACACTCATGCAGTCCCCATTGGCGTGGCTGCTGTATCGCCTGGGCATAAAATCAAGGCAGTGGGAACCGAAGACCCCGGACATCTCCGTTCAGGGCATCATCGCCCATAAAGTCTTTGAGTTGTTCCAGACCCACCAGAAGGACGTCTGGAGCGAAGTGTTGTTCGAGCGCCTGTTCAATCAGGCGGTTGAGGAGGAAGCGTCATTTCTGGATTCGCCCCAGTGGCGGCTCAAACGTACCCGGTTGCGCAATAGGATTTACCGGGCTCTAAACAGCTTCGCCGGCTGGTGCCAACAGGAGAACTGGACCATTTCCAATGTGGAACTTGAGCTTCAGGGGCGACTCTGGAATACGCCTCTGAGAGGCTTCGTCGATGCGGTGCTCACGAACGGCAACCAAACCCTGATCGTCGATTATAAAAGCTCCAAGCACGGCAGCCGCCTGAAACGGCTTGAGAAGGGTTACGAACTACAAACCCTGATCTACCGAGAGCTGTTCCAGCAGGGAACTAAAGATGGTGAGGTGATGAGTGGCTACTACACCCTCAACGACACCACCTTACTGACCGACAAGCCGCTGAAACCTAGCGATCAATTAAACGTGCTACAGCCTGAGCCAAACCTGACCGCGCAATCTGCAGAGGCGGTTGAGCTGGTGCAAGAACGCCTTCGAGACCTAAATAGCGGGACCATCAAGCTTAACGAACGCACGGACGAGAAGTTCTGGAAGGATCGGGGTATTACCGCATATGCGTTAACAGACAACCCGGTTGTCAGCCGCTTTACCCGGGAAGAGGAGGCTAACTCATGAGCCAGTCCGCCATTCTGCCTGCCCAGCCTCTTACCCTGATTAAAGCAGGAGCCGGTGCGGGTAAAACCCATACTATCCAGAGTACGCTTGCGTATTGGATCGAAAAGCGCTTTGTGCGAGCCGACCGCATACTGGCGGTTACCTTCACCAACGATGCCGCTAACGAAATGCGTACTCGTATTCGCCTCGCGCTTTTGAAAGAAGGGATGATGGCAGAGGCTCGACTGCTGCAGAAATCCAACATCTCAACCATTCATGCCTTCGGGCTGGAAATCCTCAAAACCTTTGCCTACGAAGCCGGTAAATCGCCCGCACCCCGTCAGTTAACCGAACAGGAGCAAGACTTTCTCCTGCGCAAGGCGATGGATCAGGCGCGTGCCATTCAACCCGTGCTGGATGACCTGGAGCATTACGGGTATGGCGGAGGCTTCAAGGGTGACGACTTCCAGGATGCAGACGAGCAGCTTACTGAGACCATTCTCGCGCTCATTAATAAGCTCCGTTCACTCGGCAAGGGGTTCAGCGAAACCACGGATGAAGCGGAAGCGCTGCTGCGACAAGCCAAAGACATCATCAAGAAAGCGTATGGCCATGTTCAAAAAGATGGCGCCCCTTATGCCGATCAGCTTTGGAACGCCATAGAAGCGGTAAAAACCGAATATCCAGACGCGACAATCCTCCGCGAGAAAGGTGAGTGGGGGAATAACGGTTACACTCGTGCCTTCGTCGACAACATTTATTCTGCCACGCGGGAAAGACTGGATCGGGATTGGAAACTCTGGGCAAGCCTGCAATTCAACGACAAGCTGAAAAGGATTCGGGAAAAACACCCCCGGGCCGATCTGGCCGAGCCGATCTGGAACGCTGCCGAAAAACTCAGTGTTCATCCAGGGCCACTTAATGACGCGTTGACGCACATCGAGTGCTTAATCAACGGCGTGCTGGAAACTCTGGCCGCCTACCAGCACACCAAAGAGCAAGCAGGCCTGGTCGACTATGGCGATATGGTGCACCTGGCTAACGATATGCTGGAAGCTAACCCGCAATGGCTGGAGGAAATCGCCGGTGACTACGATTGCCTGATCATCGACGAGTTCCAGGACACAAACCCCCTGCAGTACGCGTTACTTCGCCGCTTCCAGGCCAGCAGCAAATACACGCTGATTGTGGGCGATCTCAAGCAATCCATCATGGGCTTTCAGGGTTCTGATAGCCGACTGTTCGCCGAATTGCTGAACGATGGGGAAAAGACCCCTGGAGTAGTCAAAGAGCTGGATAGCAACTGGCGCAGCACCCCCGAATTGATGGACTTTATCAACGGTGTGGGCACCGCTCTGTTCGGCAGCAAATACCAAGAGCTGGACCCTAAGGCCGGCTATAAGTCCGATCTGCCAGCTGTACAGTTACTGCGATTCAGCAAAGACGACTGGAACCTGAACGCAAACGCGAAAAGCGCCAAACCCGGTTTCACCGCTGAAGGCAACATTGCGCTTGCCAATCACATCAAGGAATTGCTCGGCAGTGGTAGTCAGATTACCGATCGCCATAGCGGCCAAAAACGCCCGATATGCGGCTCCGATATCGCTGTGCTGGCCAGGGGCCATTCCCGCCTAGGGAAGTTTGCAGAGGCGCTTCGCAATGTTGGAGTAGAAGTGCAAATCCAGCAACCAGGTTTCCTGGCGTGCGAATCGGTGCAGTGGGTATTAAATGCCTTACAAGCACTTAACAATCGACGGGACCACTACGCCTTGTTGGATCTGCTTACCTCGCCGTTGATGGGTGGTCAAAGCACCGAAAGGCTCAGCGAACTGTTGGCCAGCTACGACTCGAAAACAGCTTTAAAACACAGCCTTAAAGATCTATTAGAGCCACTCGGTAATTCATTGCGGAAGCAGCCGGTGAAAAACCAGTTGCTCACAATCATTGAAGAAGGGCGCTTGTTCGAAACTCTGAATAGTCACCCACAAGGGCCTCAGTATCGAGCTAACTTGATCAAGCTCATTGGGTTGGCTGAAGAGTTCGAAGCGCTGCAGCCGGAAACCCTCAACGCCATGGGTATTGCTGGCAAAAACGCATCAACCTTTCCGGTGTGGCTCAACGAAAACAAAGACAGCATCGACGAACAACCCAAGGCAGATCCCCAGGCTGAAGACGCTGTGGTTCTGAAAACGTGGCATTCCTCTAAGGGACTGGAGTGGCCAGTCGTGATGGTGCTGGATGCGGAGAAAGCCAGCGAACCGCGTTTTCCCAGTATCAGGATGGCCTATCCAGCTGGTGGTATTGAAACCATGTTGCAGCAAAGCTTTGTGCAGATATTTCCGCAGTTTGAAGACCAAACTTCCAAAGATCGGTTTGCTGAATTATTGGCAGACGAACAGTTAGAAACTGATAAAAATCTCTACTACGTGGCGTTAAGCAGGGCGCGGGAGCAGCTCATTTTGCCCTGCTGGAAAGGCTACCAAGATGGTTCCATGTTCAGCTTCATCGAGCCGATATCAGCCATTAGGGCGGAGCATGGAGATCGAACACTTTTTGAAGAAAAACACGTAACGCCAAATGCAGCAGCACATCGAGAAAATGATATCAGCGTAGTTGTACAAACCGGGCTCGTGATTTCGGAAAACGATCAGCCAAAGACACTTAAACACACAATAAGTCCCTCTCTGTATGAGCGTGATAGGCCCCAAGAAATGCCACCCGCGGAAATCACAACCTATACGCCGGCGTTGAATCTAGGCGCCATCAAAGGAATCCAGGCAAATCAATTGGGGATTTGGGTACACCGACTGTATCAAGTCTATTTTATGCAGCCGAAGTTAATGGCGAAAGCACTTGCTTTGAAGCCAGTCATTTCGGCGGAGGAGCGGAAAATGCAAAGTGCGATTGGGCATTTGGAGGGATTTCAGGCTCATATGGAGAATTTGGTTGGCAAAGTGCTCCGGTGGGAATGTGAGGTTCCCGTAGCGGGACTTAATAATAGCGATCAAGTAGTCAGCGGAGTGATAGACCTGATCGTCTACTCGGAGAACGACAACATGATATTAGTTGACCACAAGAGTGACCTGAAAGCCTCTGGTGATATTTATTGGTCACAGCTTCTCGGTTACAGCGAGACTTTAAAACCCTTACAGGTAACGGTGACTTTAAATTGGGTGAGGCATGGTGCCATTCAAAAATCACCCCCTGTTTAAAAAGCGAGCTATATGGGGAGTAAACTAACGTATGTCTATGTTTAGTTCTGTAAATGGTGAAAAATCTAATGACACCCGGTGTTGACCTACATTGCCTAGTTGATTTGCTGGGCGCTGAGTCCGTTTACAGATGGGTGGGTAGCGACGTTGTCGAATCGCTGAACGGGATTGCGTCCGCTGTCGATCAGACAAGGGCTTGTCGTCACATATTCGCTCGGCAGGTCTTTGAGTCGCCGGAAGACTATCTGACTAACCGAGATTTCCTTGCATTAATAATTTCACAGATGAGCCCTGCCAAACGGGGGGAGCTAGAGCAAAGACTTGGAACATCATTAACTGAAATATTAGAACCAGGTTCTCAAATCTCTCAAAATGCTCTTCAGGTGTTATCCGGTTTTTTTGGAATAGAGCCGCCCGGTGAGCCACTATCAACAGTAGCCTTAGCGACTCGATCAGTTGGTGCTAGGTATTCTCTCTTTGATCATCAGAGGCGAGCTGCTCAGCAAGTATGGCGTCACATTTATCGAGGATCATCAAGGGTTCTGCTGCACATGCCTACGGGTGCAGGAAAAACCCGCACAGCTATGCACATTATCGTCCGTTACTTAATTGAACATGAGCCATGTCTCGTTGTGTGGTTGGCTAGTAGCGCCGAATTGCTCGAACAAGCTGATGACGCTTTTGAACAGGCGTGGAACCAGATGGGCAATCGGGAAGTTGCGGTAAAGCGAGCCTGGGGAAGCGGAGACCTGGACTTTGATGGTTTCGAAGATGGCATGTTAATAGGTGGTCTACAGAAATTAAATGCGTATTTTGAGCGCAATCCGATATCGGCATTTCGAATTGGTCGAAGAACCAAATTGGTTGTTATAGATGAGGCGCACCAAGCGATCGCGCCAACCTACAGTTCCGTCATTGAGAAACTAACCGAAACGGGTGCCAGCAATGCATTAATCGGGTTATCTGCAACTCCAGGAAGAACTTGGAGTGATATATCTGAGGATATACGTCTTTCTGAGTTCTTCGATGAAAACAAGGTGACTCTTAAAATCCCCGGCTACTCGGACCCAGTGTCATTCTTGATTGACAATGGATATCTCGCGAAACCCAGTTTTCGTGCGCTTGAATTTCAGTCAGAAGAACCCAAATCCCCTCAAAAAGAAAAGAAAGATCTTGACTATACCAGTGAATTTCTCGAACAGCTTGGTGATGATCCTAAACGCAATGCTCTGGCAATTCGGGAAATTCAGTCACTAATTTCGGAAGGGCATAAAAGAATAATTTTCTTTGCTGCTTCAGTCTCGCATGCGAGGAAAGTCGCTCTTTTACTTGATGCTATCGGTATCGACTCAGGTATTGTTACCGGCGATTCTACGAGCTCCCAACGGATGAGAACTATTAGGAAATTTAGACGAAAAACCAATTTGCCAATGGTGATGTGCAATTACGGGGTGCTGACTACAGGCTTTGATGCGCCAGAAACCAGCGCGGCAGTTATAGCTAGGCCCACCAAGTCGCTCGTGCTGTACAGTCAGATGGTTGGACGCGCAACCCGCGGTATAAGGGCTGGTGGAAACGAAACGTGCACTATAAGCACAGTTGTAGACACAAGTTTGCCGGGCTTTGGCGACATTGCTGAAGCTTTTATGAATTGGGAAGATGTATGGAGTGTGGAAGATGAGTGATGACGTAGAGCCCCAGATTATTCCGTCAGAGCTTGCAATTGTTGCAATGAGAGATTCTGGTTACAAAAACACTGCGTATGCAATAGCAGAGCTCATTGATAACTCCCAGCAAGCGGGAGCATCTGAAATAGAGGTCATTTGCCTCGAGACCGAAAAGTTTATTGAAGAAAGGAAGCGCTCCCGCATTGATAGGTTGGCTGTAGTCGACAATGGCCAAGGCATGGACGCAACAACACTCAGAATGGCTCTGCAATTTGGCAATGGTACCCGACTTAATGATCGCAGCGGCATCGGTCGCTTCGGAATGGGCTTACCGAATGCTTCGATCTCGCAAGCAGGCCGAGTAGACGTATGGAGCTGGCAGAACGGACCAGATAACGCGCTTCATAGTTATATTGATGTTGACGAGATTCGAAGGGGCCATCAAAGGTATATTCCTGAACCTGAGCATAGCCCTGTTCCGGATGAATGGCGGGCAAAAAGCGAAATAACGGAAAAGTCAGGAACGCTTGTCGTTTGGACCAAATTAGATCCGACGAGGCTGACTTGGAAGACGTCCAAAGCAACCTTGCACAATACCGAGGAATTAGTCGGTCGAATCTATCGGAACTTTATCTATAACGGTGAGCTGAGTATTCGTCTATATGCAGAGAATGGCTCAGGTAAGGGCGTCCTAAATCACACTGCCCAGTTGGTTGACCCTCTCTATTTAAAGACAAGTCCCCTTGTCCCAGAACCTTTCTCCGACAGACCAATGTTTGATTTTGTCGATGAGGAACAAACTGAGATTGAATATGAAGGCGGGCTATACACGGTAACCACGCGCTACTCGGTAGCCAAGAGTGAAACAACTCAAGCGTCTGCAACACAGGACAGAGGTAAGATGCCGTACGGGAAACATGCGAGTCACAACGTTGGCGTTTCCGTGATGCGGGCGGGACGTGAACTAATGCTCGACCAGGGTTGGTGTATTGGATATGACCCGCGCGAGCGTTGGTGGGGGGCAGAAGTGGAATTTCCTCCGGCACTAGATGAGGTATTTGGTGTAACAAATAATAAACAGGCGGCTACCCATTTTTCCGAGTTAGCCTCTTTGCAGTGGGAACAGCTTGCAGAAGTGGATGAAACTGAGAGAGACGTGGCGGAGCGTCTAAAGGCAGAGGGTGATCCTCGAGGTTGGTTGCTTGACCTGAGTAACTCAATCAAGAGGAACCTCGAGCGACTGAGAAAAATGGTGAAATCTCAAGGGGCGGGAAAGCGTCAAACAGCGGGACGACACGATGATATCGATGATGTAACAAAGTCTCTTAATGACGGCTGGAAAACGCGATCGGAACAAAAACCGATTGAGGGTGAGGATGAAGAGCTCGATGAGTTTACCTATGAGACGATGAAGAAAGATCTCACCTCGAATAAGCAGTACTCAGTGGAAGATGCTGAGATGATCATGAACCTGATTAAAGAGAAAGAGTTAAAAGCGATTTTTTTAGAAGCTGATTTTCCGGGACCGAATGACCTATTTGGAGTGGAGCGAAAGGGCAGCATAACTGAAATTATATTTAATCGAAATCATCCAGCATTCGATAATATATTTGGAACCGTTAAGACTACGGATGAAGATATTTCCGATTTAAGCAAACAAGAAATACTTGATCGTTTAATTCGATCTATTAATGCGTCTAAAGTGATTTTCGCTGCGTGGGCGAGATACGAAAGAGAAGCAAGTGTAGACAGAGCCAGAGCACTATCTAAGGTTCGCGCTGAATGGGGGCAGATAGCAGCTAATTTCCTAGAGGGTCCACAGGACGACCTTCTGTAGGAGGATTGGCAATGATTTTAGATGGTGATCATATTTCCGGTGTGCTCTCTAAAGCTAAAGATAACGTTATAATTTGCGCTCCGTATATTAAAAAAGGAACGTTTCTTAGGTTGGTTAATAGCGTTTCTGACGATGTAAATCTTAAGATATATACGCAATGGAATCCTTATGATATTGCCGCCGGAGTATCTGATATAGAAGTTTTCGATAGCATAAAAGATCGTAAAAATTCAAGTATGTTCTTAATTTCTGGGCTCCACGCAAAGCTTTTCGCGTCAGATAATGAGGTGTGGGTTGGATCCGCTAACGTAACCGGCGCAGCACTAGGATGGTCAAATAATCCAAATGTCGAAATACTGGTAAAAACAGATTGGAAACAGCCTAGCGTTCGACGAATACTGTTTTTCTTCGAAGCTGCGATTGAGGTTGATCAAGAAATTTACAATCGTATAGCCAAAGAGTCATCGGTGCTAAAGGAAAAAATTCCTGATATAAAAGTAGTAACCGAGCAGGTTGTTGAAGAAACGACAAATGTCTGGATTCCAAAATGTTCTGTTCCTGAAATATTGTTCTCAATATATAGCATGCGAGAAGGAAATAAATACACTGCTAGCGCTATTTCTGACGCAAAGTCCGACATTGAGACCTTACTGGTTCCTCAGGGGTTAAAAGAGCAATCCTTTAACGCGTATATATCTGACCAGTTAGAACTTTCTCCATTATTTTCGGAGATTCTAAGTGCTGCTACCTCTAGACTGACTGAAGAAAGAGGGAAAAGAATAATTAGCGAAAAATTTCCAGAAGCAGATGAGTCAGAGCTCAGGCTCCATTGGCATGTTTTAATTCAATGGATAAAAGTGTTTTTTAAAAATAAGTTCGAGGTGGCGCCCGCATCTTATGAGGTTCGCCTTAAATAAATTATAAATTTGGGGTTTATATGTCTAATATTCAGCTTTCAGAGGTGTTTAAGCTTTCAGAGGAAGAAAAGCTAGTGCTTCCAGATTTCCAGCGTGATTTTAAATGGAATCGCGACAAACAAACCAGCCTTTTGGCATCTGTAATGTTGCAATTTCCAGTAGGTAGCATCTTAGTCTTGAATGGTAAAAAAGGTGACTTTGCCTTCCGAAAGTTGGGTGATATCGACCAACATGTTTCATCAGGTGACGAAGATTGCGTCTATTTGTTGGATGGCCAGCAACGAATATCGACGCTTTTTTATATTTTTACAGATCAGTTCAGTCGCGCGAAGTTTGAGTCTGAGGAGCTGTTTAAGCAAAGTTTAACGACAGTTTATTCAAAGCTTAAAAAAAGATGGTTTCTGAGGCTGCCACAATTTGATGGTGACGATGAAAACCAGCCTGCAGATATATTTGGCTATAAAGATCTAGAGTTTAAGGAAAGCGAGATTTCCAATTTAGAGCCAGACGAGATAATGGATTGTTTCGAATCTTTTTCCTTTAATGAAAGCAATAAGCAAGTTGGATCTTGGTGGTCGCCGTTTTTTGAGTTTCGCGCGACTAACCGTCGGTCCTTTATGGCAGCTTTCAGGGATGGGTGCTTGACCGAAAAGCTGATACCACTGTTTTATTGCAAAAGTGATGATAAGAGCTTATTACATGCTGCCATTTCTTCGTTGGCTGTATACCAAGCTGGGAAATTGCAGCTCGAAACGAGTGATGATCTCGAAAAGGTTTTAAATGCGCTCAGAGAGTTCGATTATGAGGGAGTTACCGACTCCCTACAGACCGTTAATGACATAAGAGATAATCATAACGATTTAAGGGTGATTTGGGAGAGAAAAGCTTCTCGATGGGCGGAGGAGGTGGGTGCATATTTGCTCAAACTTGCCGGTGGTTACGAAGTTCCCTCGATTTGGACGTCAGATGTTAGCAGAGCCATTCCTATTTTTAGGCACCTGAATGAAGGCGGTATACGTCTTGGCGATTATGATTTAGTTGTAGCAAAAGCTGCTAAAAAACTTGAAAAAACAGACCCAGCTTATTCGTTAGGCTCTGAAATACGTCAGGTAATTGACCAGCCCCTGCAGTTGCCTCCTGCTTTGTTACAAAACCTTCCGAATGGTATCGATGCACCCGAATATTTTTGGCCCTCAAATTTTGAAATCACAGAAGACCTAATTCCTAATTCGACATTTCAATCTCTTATTCTGAGCTTATTGTCTTTAATTTCAAAGGTTCCTTATGGATCACTTTTGGACAATGAAGGAAATTTTCGAATTAACGCTAGCCACACTAAATCCAAAGAAATTTTATCTCTATCGACTGAACAAATCAGGTCTAATGTCGATAATGTAGTAAAGGCATTATGCCGTACCTTTGCTTTTCTAAATATACGGTGCGGTGTATGTTCGCTATCTGATTTGCACTATAGATTGATGGCCTTACCAATAGCGTACGTGTTTTTTGATGATAGCCTGTGGTCTAACTCTTCTGTTCACGATAAGGTTGAATATTGGTATTGGTCGTCTATTTTTTCTGGCAGCTATTTATTTGACCAGAATAAAAGGTCCATCAATGATCTTGTCTATCTTTTTCGCTGGGTGTCAGCAGAAATACCTAATCCATTTAAAAGTAGGGAAATAAATGTCCTGGAGGAAGATCGCTTTAGCAGTAAGAATCTGCTTACATTTAGAATTGATGGAGAATTGCCATCGAAAGCTATTAGAGTTGCTATAATGCAATATACATTGAGTAAACTTCCTTTGGATTTTCTGTTTGATCAAAATAGTCGAATTTTACCTTGGTGTGTTTCTGGGACTTCTGAACATCCTGATGTCGTAGAGAGCTTTGAATTAGAAGATCATCATGTTTTTCCTCTTGCACAAGCTAAAGATATAGGACAGTCTTCAGCTGAGCTTCGAAAACGAGCGGATCATCCTCTTAATAGTCCGCTGAACCGGACTTATATATCCAAAACAGCAAATAGGATCATTTCGAGCGCAGCGACTGGTGACTATCTACCTTTAATTGGAGAAACTGGAGGTGTAAATGTTATTTGCAAGAGTCATCTTCTTCCTCGAGTTGAAAATTATCAGGGCAATGAAAAAACTGACGAGTATTATCTATCACTACTAGATAAAAGGTTTGAAGAACTTGATAGCGCTCTCAAGGCGGAGTTACATGAACTGATAGAAGGGAAGGATTAAGTTAGCGTGCCGCCCAAGATTATCCTTGGGCGGCATTTATCCGCTATTGAGGCCTAACTGACCGATTGTCAACTGGATTCTAACTTATTTAAATGATTTGGTATGTCATCATAGACGGCGTTGTAACCCCCCCAGAAAATAATCGAGGTTTTGAGTAGAGACTTTTACAATGATCGCAAAAGGAGCGACAGATGAAGAAGTCTCGATTCACCGAC
>NZ_JBNFVX010000023.1:0-32914 GCF_049943275.1 Marinobacter sp. VGCF2001 | reverse complement strand
CAAGCCCGCCCCCGAACTCGCAGGCTACGGGGTATACAAACCAATCAGATCAACTCAATAGCCACGGCTGTGGCTTCACCACCGCCGATGCACAGGGACGCAACACCGCGCTTCAGACCTCGCTGCTTCAATGCATTGATCAGCGTGACGAGGATGCGCGAGCCGGAGGAACCAATCGGATGGCCCAGCGCACAGGCGCCGCCGTGTACGTTCACTTTTTCCACTGGCAACTTCAGTTCGTTGATGGCCGCCAGGGTAACGACGGCAAAGGCTTCGTTGATCTCGAATAAATCAACATCGTCCAGCGTCCATCCCGCTTTCTTGAGCACCTTCTCAATGGAGCCGATCGGCGCGATGGTGAATTCGGATGGCAGGCGTGCGTTGGTGGCGTGGGCCACGATGCGGGCCTGCGGGATCAGGCCGCGGGCGTCGGCTTCGGCGGCTGACGCCAGTACCAGCGCGGAAGCACCATCGCTGATCGAGCTGGAGTTGGCGGCGGTGACCGAGCCGTCTTTGGCGAAGGCCGGTTTCAGGTGGGGGATTTTTTCGGGTTTGGCGTTGCCGGGCTGTTCGTCGGTGTCGACTTCGGTGTCGCCGCCACGGCCGGGTACGGTGACCGGTACGATTTCATCCCGGAACCAGCCGTTTTCGATGGCGGCCAGGGATTTTTGCAGTGAGCCGATGGCAAATTCGTCCATGGCCTGGCGGGTGATGTTGAATTTGTCGGCGGTGCGTTGGGCGAATACCCCCATCAGACCGCCTTCGTAGGCGTCTTCCAGGCCGTCCAGAAACATACTGTCCATCACCTGGCCATGGCCCATGCGCATTCCGGCGCGAGCTTTCGGCAGCAGGTACGGTGCCTGGCTCATGTTTTCCATGCCGCCGGCGATCATGAGGTTGTTGGTGCCAGCTTTGATCTGGTCGTGGGCCATGATGACGGCCTGCATTCCGGAACCGCACATTTTGTTGATGGTGGTGCAGCCGGCGCTATCGGGGATGCCGGAGGCGCGGGAGGCCTGGCGCGCCGGTGCCTGGCCCAGACCGCCCGGGAGTACGCAGCCCATGATCACTTCCTGAATGTCCGCCGGTTGCAGGCCGGAGCGTTCGATAGCGGCCTTGATAGAGGTGGCGCCCAATTCAGGTGAACGTACCGAGCTCAGAGAGCCCATCATGCCGCCCATGGGGGTTCGGGCGGAGCCTGCTATTACTACGTCGTTGTTATTCATCGAATCTGGTCTCCATGTTGGGAGTCAGGTTCGATCAGGGGGATGTCTTTCCGAAACACGCTGTAAATACGTCCCTGTACGCTCGTCAAAAGCCATCCATGGCTTTTGACGGTTCCGGAAAGACATCCCCCTGCTCGAACCCCATACGTTGTCATTGCCTTCAAAGCGAATGGGCTTCGGACAAAAGGCGCTTTATCGACCGAGTACAGAACGGGCAATAATTTCCTTCATCACTTCCGAGGTGCCGCCATAAATCCGCTGCACCCGGGCATCAATAAAGTTCCTGGAAATCGGGTACTCCGTGGTGTAGCCATAGCCGCCAAACAGCTGCAAACAGCCATCAGCAACACGACACTGCATCTCGGTAGCGCTGTACTTGGCCATGGACGCCGTGGGGGCATCCAATTTGCCCTCTTCGTATTCCCGAATGCACTGATCCACAAACGCTTTGTTGATTCGGTAATCCGTTTCCATGCGGGCAATTTCGAAACGTGTGTTCTGCAACTGGCTGAGCTTCTGGCCGAACAGCTCACGCTCCTGGGCGTACTGGATGGTCATATCCAGCGAGCCCCGAGCGGCGGCGACGCCAAGAGCGCCGATCACCAGGCGCTCGCGGGGGAGTTCCCGCATCAGGTAAACGAAGCCCTGCCCTTCTTCCCCCAGCAGTGCGGAGGCGGGAAGACGCATATCCGAGAAGAACAGTTCGGAGGTGTCGCCGGAATGCTGGCCGATTTTGTCCAGGTTCCGGCCTTTGCTGAATCCGGGCAACCAGGTGTCTACCAGGAACAGGCTGATGCCTTTGGCACCCGCCTTGGGGTCGGTTTTTGCAGCGACGATGACCATGTCGGCGTGCTGGCCGTTGGTGATGAAGGTTTTGGAGCCGTTGAGGATGTACTCATCGCCGTCCTTTACCGCACTGGTGCGCATGGCCTGCAAATCGCTGCCGGCACCCGGTTCGGTCATGGCGATGGCACCCACCGCCTCGCCTGACACCATCTTTGGCAGCCACTGCTGTTTCTGTTCTTCGTTACCGATGTGGCTTAAATAAGGTGCGACGATGTCGGAATGCACCATCACGTTGGTGGAGAGCGCACCGAAACCGAGGCGGGCCATTTCTTCGCCTACCACTACCGAGTACTGAAAAGGCGCTCCGCAGCCGCCGCAGTCTTCGGGTACGTCTACGCAAAGCATTCCGGCGCTGCCGAGGGTGGTCCAGAGTTCACGGGGCACAATGCCTTCTTTTTCCCAGGCTTCGTAATGGGGGGCCACTTCGGTTTCCAGGGCCTTGATCACGGATTCCCGGAACAGGGCCAGTTCTTCTTTATCGACAGGGCTGGTCATATCAATCACCTGTATTTGTGGTTCGCTTTTGGCGACTCCGGTTTCAGCAGCCCGCTTGTGGCGGGCGCTGTGCTCTTGTTATTACTTTGGCGCCATGCGCAGGGCACAATCAAGCCGAATGACTTCACCATTCAGGATCGGGTTGCGCACCATCTGGTCCACCATCATGCCAAATTCTTCGGGCTTGCCCAGCCGTTTCGGGAACGGCAAGGTGGCTGCCAGGCTGTCCTGCACTTCCTGCGGCATACCCGCCAGCATTGGCGTCATGAACAGGCCCGGTGCAATGGTGTTCACCCGTATCCCTTCACGGGCCAGCTCGCGGGCGGCCTGCAGGGTGAGCGACACCACCCCGCCTTTGGAGGCACTGTAAGCAGCCTGGCCAATCTGGCCTTCATAGGCCGCGACCGACGCAGTATTAATAATCACCCCGCGCTCGCCATCGGCATTGGGTTCGCGCTTTGCCATATCCGCGGCGGCGAGGCGAAGGATATTAAACGTGCCGATCAGGTTTACCTGGACCACTTTACTGAAGCTGTCCAATGGCATGACGCCCTCGCGGCCGAGAATTTTCGCCGCAGGGGCAATACCGGCGCAGCTAACGGCGACGCCACAAGGGCCATGGGCCTCCCGGGCCGCAGCAAATGCCGCCTCGGCACTGTCGGCGGAGGTTACGTCGCAGTGCAGGAAAATCCCCCCAAGCTCGGCTGCAACCTTCTCACCTTGCTCCTGATTTACATCGAGAATCGCGACCTTACAGCCTGCCGAGGCCAGCGCACGTGCGGCGCCCTCACCCAGACCGGAGGCGCCGCCTGTTACAATTGCCGACACATTCTGGAATTCCATCGGGTACTCCCTATTAACAGTGATCGATGTTGGATCCGCAGGTCATCATCCGGACCACGAAAACACTTTACGTTTACGTAAACTTTAACTAACCTTGACGAAAAAAGGAAATCCGTCATGAGCGAAAAACAGACTTTCAGCATCAGCGACCTTTCCCAGGAGTTCGATGTCACCACCCGGAGCATCCGGTTCTATGAAGATCAGGGGCTGCTTAAGCCCACCCGGCGCGGGCAAACCCGGATCTTCACCACCAAAGACCGCGTCCGGCTGAAACTGATTCTCCGGGGTAAGCGCATGGGCTTCTCCCTTGCGGAAACCAAAGAACTGTTTGACCTCTGGGACGAGACGCTGACCGGCAACGAAAAGCAGCTACTGAAAATGCTGGAAATCCTGAGTGCCAGGCGGGAACAGCTGGAGCAGCAGAAAAACGACATTGCCCAGGCCGAAATGGAAATGGACACCGCCGAGGCCCGATGCCGGGAAGCCCTGGCCGAGCTGCAGGAGGAAAAGGAAGAACAGGGCCTGTCAACGAACTTCGAAGGAGCCGTTGTCAGCCGATAGCGCCGACAACCAACAGATACCCGACGTTAAAAACAAAAAGGTAGCAAACGATGAAATCACAGTACTCAGGGCTCAATTTCGGCCTCGGCGAGACCCTGGATATGCTCCGGGAACAAGTGAACAACTTCGCCGCCACCGAAATCGCCCCCCGGGCTGAGGAAATCGACAAAAACAACGAATTCCCCATGGACCTGTGGCGCAAACTGGGCGACATGGGCCTGCTGGGCATTACCGTCAGCGAAGAGTACGGCGGTTCCGACATGGGCTACCTGGCCCACGTGATCGCCATGGAAGAAATCAGCCGCGCCTCCGCCTCCGTTGGCCTCTCCTACGGTGCCCATTCGAATCTGTGCGTTAACCAGATCCACCGCAACGGCACCGAAGACCAGAAACAGAAATACCTGCCCAAACTCGTCAGCGGCGAACACATCGGCGCCCTGGCCATGTCTGAGCCCAACGCCGGCTCCGACGTGATCTCCATGAAGCTCCACGCCCGCGACGAAGGCGACCACTACGTGCTTAACGGCAACAAAATGTGGATCACCAACGGCCCAGACGCGCACACCTACGTCATCTACGCCAAAACTGACACCCAGGCCGGTTCCAAAGGCGTCACCGCCTTTATCGTAGAACGCGACTACCCCGGCTTCAGCCGCCACCAGAAACTCGACAAACTCGGAATGCGCGGCTCTAACACCTGCGAACTGGTGTTCCAGGACTGCAAAGTCCCCAAAGAAAACGTCCTCGGCGGCGTGGGCAACGGTGCCAAAGTGCTGATGAGCGGCCTCGACTACGAACGCCTCGTCCTCTCCGGCGGCCCGCTCGGCATCATGCAGGCGGCCATGGACGTGACCGTGCCCTACATCCGTGAGCGCAAACAATTCGGCCAGGCCATCGGTGAATTCGAACTGGTACAGGGCAAGGTTGCCGATATGTACACCTGGATGAACACGGCCAAGTCGTACGTCTACATGGTGGCCATGTCCGCCGACCGCGGCGCGGAAACCACCCGCAAAGACGCCGCCGGCGCCATCCTCTACTCCGCCGAAATGGCCACCAAACTGGCCCTGGACGCCATCCAGCTGCTGGGCGGCAACGGCTACATCAACGAATACCCGACCGGCCGCCTGCTGCGGGACGCGAAACTCTACGAAATCGGCGCTGGAACGTCTGAAATCCGACGGATGCTGATCGGTCGCGAGCTGTTCCTGAACAAGTAACGAAGCGCGGACTCCAGCTCCCAATGTACGACAAGGGGCTGGAGGGGGAGCCTTCCGAAAATGTCGGAGGCCATGGATGGCCGGAGAGAAGCGCACATGGGTGAGGCAAGCGTTTATGAAGCGGAGCTTCATGCGCAGCCGAACGACAGCAATCTACGATTGCTGGCCGGACCCCGCAAGGGGTGCTCGTAGCGGTTTTCGGAACGACACCCCTCCAGGCCCGTGCCCCAACCCGAGGGACCACGGAACATGACGATACTCCAAAGCAAAATTAACCCAAGGTCCGACGAATTCCAGGCCAACCACCAGGCCATGCAACAAGCCGTCGCCGACCTCCGGGAAAAAGTAGAAACCATCCAGCAGGGCGGCGGGCCCGACTACCAGAAGCGCCACACCGACCGAGGTAAACTCCTGCCCCGCGAGCGCATCAACACCCTCATCGACGAAGGCTCCCCCTTCCTCGAAATCGGCCAGTTCGCCGCCTACAACGTGTACAAAGAAGAAGTGCCTGCCGCTGGCGTTGTTGCCGGCATCGGCCGCGTCTCCGGCACCGAATGCATGATCATCGCCAACGACGCCACCGTTAAAGGCGGCACCTACTTCCCGCTGACCGTGAAAAAACACCTGCGGGCCCAGGAAATCGCCATGGCCAACCGCCTACCCTGCATCTACCTGGTGGATTCCGGCGGCGCCAACCTGCCCCAGCAAGACGAAGTCTTCCCGGACCGGGACCACTTCGGCCGCATCTTCTACAACCAGGCCCGCATGAGCGCAGACGACATTCCCCAGATCGCCGTCGTCATGGGCCTGTGTACCGCCGGGGGCGCCTACGTACCCGCCATGGCCGACGAATCCATCATCGTCCGCAACCAGGGCACCATCTTCCTGGCCGGCCCGCCACTGGTGAAAGCCGCCACCGGGGAAGTGGTGACGGCTGAAGACCTGGGCGGCGCCGACGTACATTGCAAAATTTCCGGCGTCGCCGACCATTACGCCGAAAACGACGCCCACGGCCTGGCCATCGCCCGGCGCTGCGTCGCCAACCTCAATCGCCGCAAACCCGTGCCGGTGGAAGTCCAGAAGCCCCGCGCCCCGCTGTACGATCAGGAAGAAATCTACGGCATCGTCGGCACCGATCTGCGCAAGCAGTTTGACGCCCGCGACGTCATCGCCCGCATCGTTGACGGCTCCGAATTCGACGAATTCAAGCGTTACTACGGCTCCACCCTGGTGACCGGGTTCGCCCACATCCACGGCTACCCCGTGGGCATCATCGCCAACAACGGCATCCTGTTCAGCGAGTCCGCCCAGAAGGGCGCGCACTTTATTGAACTGTGTTGCCAACGCAACATACCGCTGCTGTTCCTGCAGAACATCACCGGCTTCATGGTGGGCCAGAAGTACGAAGCCGAGGGCATCGCCAAACACGGCGCCAAAATGGTCATGGCCGTGGCCTGTGCCAACGTGCCCAAGATTACCGTTCTGATTGGCGGTAGCTACGGTGCCGGCAACTACGGAATGTGTGGCCGAGCCTACAGCCCGGACTTCCTGTGGATGTGGCCCAATGCACGCATCTCCGTGATGGGCGGCGAACAGGCCGCCGGCGTACTGGCGCAGGTGCGCCGGGAAGGCCTGGAGCGAAAAGGCCAGAGCTGGAGCGCCGAGGAAGAAGCCGAGTTCAAGAAGCCCATTACCGAAACCTACGAACACCAGGGCCACCCGTACTACGCCAGCGCCCGTCTGTGGGATGACGGCGTGATCGACCCGGCCCAGACCCGGGAAGTCGTTGCCCTGAGCCTGTCTGCCACCCTCAACCGGCCCGCCAAGCCTACGCGCTTCGGCGTGTTCCGAATGTAAAGGAGCGCAGCCATGTCACAGCAAGACACCGCGGTTCTGCTGCACCAACGGGACGATGGCGTCTCGGAAGTGGTGCTGAACCGCCCGGACAAACGCAACGCTTTCGACGACGTGATCATCCAGCAACTGATTCAGGCGCTGGAGCACGTGGACCGGGATGAGCAAACGCAGATTGTCATCCTCCGGTCTGAAGGCAAACACTTTTCGGCAGGCGCCGACCTGGGCTGGATGCGCCGCATGGCGGACAACACCCGCCAGGAAAATCTGGACGACTCCCGGGAACTGGCCCGGCTGATGAGCACCCTGAACCACCTGTCCAAACCCGTGATTGGTCTGGTGCAGGGCGCGGCCTTCGGCGGCGCGGTCGGCCTTGCAGCCTGCTGCGACATCGTGCTGGCCACCGAAAAAACCAGCTTCTGCCTGAGCGAGGTCAAACTCGGCCTGATTCCGGCCGTGATCAGCCCCTACGTGGTGCGAGCCATCGGCGAACGCCAGGCCCGGCGCTATTTCCTCTCGGCCGAGGTCTTCAGTGCTCAGGAGGCGCAGCAATACGGCCTGGTTCACCTGATGTGCGAAGACGAACAGGCCATGCACCGGCGCTGCAACGAATTGCAGCAACAGCTGGCACTGAACGGGCCCGAAGCCATGAAAGCGGCGAAGGATCTGATCTTTGCGGTCAGCCACAAGACCATTACCGCCGAGGTGATTGACGATACCGCGCAGCGCATCGCCGACATTCGCGTTGGTGACGAAGGTCAGGAGGGGCTCAGCGCCTTCCTGAACAAACGAAAAGCAGCCTGGGTGCCGGGAGACAACTCATAATGTTCAATAAAATACTCATCGCCAACCGGGGCGAAATCGCCTGCCGGATCATCCAGACGGCCCATCGAATGGGCATCCGCTGCGTGGCGGTCTATTCCGAAGCCGACGCCAACGCCCGGCACGTGGCCATGGCCGACGAGGCCTTCTACATCGGCCCCGCCCCCAGCTCCGAAAGCTACCTGCGGGCCGACAAGATTATCGAGATCGCCAGAGAAAGCGGTGCCCAGGCCGTCCATCCGGGGTACGGCTTTCTGTCTGAGAACACCGACTTTGCCGAAGCCTGCGAAGCCAACGGCATTGTCTTCATCGGCCCACCCTCGTCGGCCATTGCCGCCATGGGCTCCAAATCCGCGGCAAAAGCGATTATGGAAAAAGCCGGCGTGCCCCTGGTACCCGGCTACCACGGAAAAGACCAGTCACCGGATCTGCTGCGCGCCGAAGCCGAGAAATGCGGCTTCCCGCTACTGCTGAAAGCCGTGGCCGGTGGCGGTGGTAAAGGCATGCGGGTGGTCGAAAACATGGCCGAATTCGACGATGCCCTGGCCGCGGCCCAACGCGAGGCAAAGAACGCCTTCGGCAACCCGGATATGCTCATCGAGCGCTACCTGACCCAGCCACGCCATGTGGAAATCCAGGTGTTCTGTGACCAGTCCGGCAACGGCATCTATCTGGCCGAGCGGGACTGTTCCGTGCAACGCCGGCACCAGAAAGTGCTGGAAGAAGCGCCCGCCCCCGGCCTCCGCGAAGCCACCCGCAAAGCCATGGGCGAAGCCGCCGTGCGGGCGGCCCAGGCCATCCATTACGTGGGGGCCGGCACCGTGGAGTTTCTCTACGACGTGGACGGCTCCTTCTTCTTCATGGAAATGAACACCCGCCTGCAGGTGGAGCACCCGGTCACGGAAATGGTCACCGGCCAGGATCTGGTGGAGTGGCAACTGAAAGTGGCCTGGGGCGAGCCCCTGCCGCTGACCCAGGACCAGGTAAAAACCCGGGGCCACGCCATCGAAGCGCGCATTTACGCCGAAGACCCGGACCAGGATTTCCTGCCGGCCACCGGCACCCTGCGTTACCTGAGCACTCCGGATGAATCTGCCCACGTGCGGGTAGACACCGGCGTGACCGAAGGCGATGAAATCAGCATCCACTACGACCCGATGATCGCCAAACTGATTGTCTGGGACGACACCCGCGAACAGGCGGTCAACCGCATGGTTCAGGCTTTGGAGCACTACCGCATCGCCGGGCTGAAAACCAACATCCGGTTCCTGCACGCGGCGGTGGATGCCCAGCCATTTCGGGAAGCCGAGCTGACCACGAATTTTATTGCCACCCATAACGACCTGCTGTTTCCGAAATCGAGACTGGATCTGGACAAAGCACTGGTTTTGGCGGCCGGTTTTATCCTCGAACAACGCAAATCGGCCGAACCGGTCACCGCAGACCCCTGGTCGCCGTTCGGCCGCAAGAACAGCTGGCGCATGAACTCCGAATACGCCCAGCCTCTCACCCTTCAGGTGGACGACGACAAACACGAACTCAAGATCCTGGAACGGGATGACCGCTACCAGGTGTTTGTGGGCGGCAGCGTGTACCACCTGAACGCGAAATTAAACGACGATTTCCTGCAGGCGGTGATCAACGGCCACCGGCTAAGCGTGCACGGCAACCTGTACAACGAGGAACTGGTAATCTTTTACGAGGGTGACACCTTCAGGTGCATCGTGTACCGAGAGACCTACGGGCTTGAAGAAATGGCCAGCGAAGGCAGCCTGGCGGCGCCCATGAACGGCTCTGTGGTGGCCATTCAGGCCAAACCGGGCGACAAAGTTACGGCGGGCCAGACGCTGGTAATCATGGAAGCCATGAAGATGGAACACGCCATCAAGGCACCGGCCGATGGCGTGGTATCCGAGATTTTCTACGCCGAGGGTGATCAGGTGGCCGAGGGTGCGGAACTGATCGCCATCGACACCGGGGAGGCAGAATAATGGCCTTTCCAAAGCAGGTTCGGTTGGTGGAAATGAGCCCCCGGGACGGGCTTCAGAATGAGCCCGGTGAGGTTATCGCCACCGCCGTCAAAACCGGGCTGATCGACCGCCTGGCCGATTGCGGTCTCAGCCACATCGAGGCCGCCAGCTTCGTATCCCCAAAATGGGTGCCGCAAATGGGCGACGCGGCCGCAGTGATGGCCGGCATCGCCCGTAAACCCGGCGTTCGCTACTCGGCCCTCACCCCGAACCTGAAAGGGTTCGAGGGCGCTCTGGCCGCCGGGGCAGATGAAGTGGCAGTGTTCGGCGCGGCATCGGAGTCTTTCACCAAAAAGAACATCAATTGCACGATTGCCGAAAGCCTGGAACGCTTTGCGCCGGTGGTCGAAGAAGCCCGCAAACACGGCATTCCGGTGCGCGGATACGTGTCCACAGTGATGGGCTGCCCCTACGAGGGCGATATCGAACCGGCACAGGTGGCCACCGTGGCCAGGGCCCTGTACGACATGGGCTGCCAAGAGATTTCCCTGGGCGACACCATCGGGGTGGGCACACCGTTGAAAGCCAAAAGAATGCTGGAGGCGGTGGCCGCCCATGTCCCAATAGCCAAACTGGCAGCACACTTCCACGACACCTACGGTCAGGCCCTGGCCAACCTTTATGCGGTTCTGGAAGAGGGTGTCAGCGTGATCGATGCCTCCGTGGCCGGTCTGGGCGGCTGCCCCTACGCTAACGGTGCTTCCGGCAACGTCGCCACCGAAGACGTGCTATACCTGCTTAACGGCCTGGATATCCAAACCGGTGTGGATCTGGATCGACTCGTGACAACCGGTGAATGGATCTGCGCCCAACTGCAACGTCACAGCGGCTCTAAAGTGGGCCAGGCATTGAGAGGTACGAGCCAATAGCTTTCGGGCTCCAAACACCAGGAGCCCTCGCAGCCGCGACCTAAGCCTTGCCCATTGGCCCCTGCCGGAATGGCTCGCCCTCTTCGTTCTGCAACTGGTAGTCGTAAGCCGCCTGAAGCCCGGTATCTTCCTCTTCCACCGCCTCTGGCTCCTGATCCAGGTAGCGCGGGTAGAAAGGAGAAAACATCGCGACCACAATCCCGATGGCACAGAAGGCCCCGAAAGCATTGGCATAGCCCGTTTGCCCCACTAACAAACCCACAACTGGCGAACCGGCCGCCTGCCCCAGCGACACCGCCATGAACGGAAGCACCGGTCCAAAAGACAGCCGCCCTGGCAACAACCGTATGCCCGTCATCAGATACAGCCCAGTGAGGCTCATGTAACTCAAACCGAAAACCAGCGCCGAGAACGCTGAGAGTGGCAGGTTGTTCGGGCTCGCTGCCAGCAAAGCCAGGCTGGCCGACAGCATCATCAACATCAGGGCCTGGGTGATCGGCGGGTTGTTACGGTCGGCCAAATCTGCGACTACGGCGCCACCGAGGCCTGCAATACCAACCCCTAGCCACAACCAGGCGGTAGAATCGGAACTCATCTCCCCGAGACTCACTACCAGATCCGGCGCAAAAATCCAGTAAGCGGCGGAAATGAACCCCATCATAAAGGCGAAGATGGCCAGCCGCAGCAAACGCCACCACTGTTGAGCGGTGATGGATGGTGGCGGAGCCGCATTCGCCGGCATGACCCGGGAGACCGAAGGAATAAAGAACCAGGTGGCAGCCACACCCAGCAAGGCAATTACCGCGAAAGATGCGTAAGCGTAACGCCAGGCCCCGGCCAGAAACAGAACTGTAGGTACGGCAATCACCACGCCCACACTGGTACCGGCATTCATCACCGAGCTGACCCGACCATGCATGGACCGGCGAACCAGCGCCTGCATGGCTGCTGTCAGCGCCGGCATCATCAAACCCGTACAAATGCCACAGGCCACTACACCCACGCCAAGAGACATCGCGCCAGTGGCCTGACTGATCAACGCCAACCCCACAACGCCGAACACCCCCGAAATCATCGCCGTATTGCGGGCCCCCAATCGATCCGCAGACCAGGGCGCCACCAACGATGCCAGGGCAAAACTGATCAATGGCAGAGCACCAATGATACCGATCACATCGGGGGTTAAAGACAGATCGGCCCGAATGGGCGGAACGAACAAACCGAACGCGAAGCGCGCCAGGCCGAAGCTGATCGCAATCAACCCGGCGCCCAATAAAGCGAACGCTGTGCTGGAGGGAAACTTCATCTGGGGCTGCCCTATTCGCTTTGCTATAGGGCACAGCGTAGACAGCAACGCGCAATGCAGCAAACCGATCTACAAGATGATTTCCCTTCCTGTCTACAGGAGCTTCCGCTCAATCGTCGTGACTACGCAGTATGCAGCCATGGCGCGTAACTCAGCCCCACCAGCACCCCCTCGGGGCTCATGAACCTTGCAACGGTCTGCCCCCAGGGTTCGGTGCGGGCATCGTGAACAAACACCTGTCCGCTCGCTTTCATTTCGTGCACAGCCGCCTCAACCGCAGCGGCATCCGCCAACTCAAACTCAATCGTGGCCGTAGGCTCAGGCACAGTCTCGGGCCATTCGTCTTGCCCGAAACAGGATTGCGCGGCCATTGACAGTGGCCACACACCGAAGTGATTCGCTCCGGGAAAGCGGTCCATGAAACGATAATCTTCCATCGCCTCCAGCGGCAGCCCCAACACTCGTTGGTACAAATGCGCGCTGGCCTCGGGATCTTTGGTGATCGTTGCGAATCCTGCAATGCACTTGATGTCCATTCTTGCCTCCCTGGATGATCAAGACCCGGTGCCCCTGGGTTACACCGGAATGATGCGGTATCCGCCTGCCCGCAACTGATCACGAAGATAGCTGATGTGCGCAGGACTGACTTCACAACAGCCGCCTACCACCGTTGCGCCCTTACTCACCCAGTCCATAACTTGCGCCGCATACTGCTCTTCGCCCATATCCTTCCGCTCCGACAACAGATTAACCGTACCTCCAGGCTTCAGAGCCGTTATCGAGGTAAACGCATTGCCATAGCCCCCGAAAGGCATTTCCAGTTCCATTAAGGATTCAAGGCCCTTTCCAATTATTTCAGGGAACGAGCAATTAAACAGCAAGGCACCCAAAACATAGGGTTTCAATGCGCTCAGTGCTTCCTCAATCGATTCCCCGGACCGCAACTGGTTCGGGGTTGTGTCTGAGAGCGTCAAACCCAGCCAAACCGGTTTGCCGCTTGGCAGCGCCGCTTCAACTGCGGCTTTGGCTTCCTTGATGCTGGCAATGGTCTCAATCAGGAACAGATCCACCCCCGGGTTTTGAATGGCGACGATTTGCTCATATTCCTGTTTCAACTCTGAAAAACCACGCTCGTCGACGATGTAGCTCGCCGTTAAAGGGGGAAGACACCCGGCAATTGACACATCCCCAGCGGTCAGCCCCAGCTCGCTTCTTGCACTGGCTGCTGTCTGTAAGGCCTGCAACTGCAGCTTTTCGAACAGCTCAACCTGGCTGTCGCGGGCCAGACGGGTGGGGGTACAGGCGTAACTGTTGACGGTGATAATGCTCGCCCCTGCCCTGATAAAATCCTGATGCACGGCTTTCACAATGTCAGGGTTGTCCATCATGACTTTGGCTGACCATAGCGGACTGGCCGGTTTTCCGGCACGTTTGTAGATTTCCTGGCCAACACCGCCATCTAAAAGAAATATATTATTCATAACATAACCACTTGCCAGTCATAATTAGACTAGGAACACGCTCACAGATTACCTGCCTTCTGCGCATTACTCCGCCGCCCGAACATTAGCGCGTCTGCTAAAGCAGGGGAAGTGCCGAAAGAATTTGTAACTCCTGGCCAAATGCTGTCTCTCGCTGGTTTGGCGAGGGTGATTGCTGCGATACTTGGGTTTTCTTCACCTTTGAGAGGATCTTTCATGCACGCGCCTTTCTGGCTGACCACGGCTTTGCTGTTTCCGGTACTGCTTTACCAGGGCAAGCGTGCCCGGCGAGTAACGCCGCGTTTGCCGGAAGCCATCGGAGAGTGCTTTGGCCAGTATGGAGAGGGTGCGCCCACTTTCCGGCTGCTAGTGCTTGGGGAATCTACGGCAGCCGGCGTGGGTGTCGAACGCCATTCCGAGGGGCTGGCGAGCCAGCTGGCGCTGAGGCTGCATCAGCGGTCGGGGCTTTGCGTGAGTTGGCATACCATTGGCGTGAATGGCATCCGGCTGGGTGAGTTGCTCAAAACGCTGGATAAAAAAAATTTGCCAGCGGCAGACGCCGTTTTGTTGAGCATGGGCGTTAACGACACCACCGGCTTTACGCCCCGCGGCCGTTTTCGCCGGCAACTTGCTGCACTGCGTGACATGACAACGCCCCGGTATCCGGCCCCCATTACGCTGCTGAGCATCCCGCCCATGGAGAAGTTCTCTGCCCTGCCCTCGCCGCTACGCCAGATGATGGGGTGGCGGGCCCGGCAGCTGGACCGGGTGTATCAGGCACTGGCCAGCCGAAAGCCGGAGCATTTTCGTTACCTCGATTATCCCATCGTAGCAGACCCTGCCCTGCTGGCCCGGGACGGCTACCACCCCAGTGCCAAGGGGTACAGCACCATTGCGCAGGCACTGTCAGAGCAGGACTGGGCGCTGTCATCGCCGTTGCAGCGTTACTCCGGTTTATAGAGCCGCAGGATGCTGGAAAAATCCAACTCTCCGTTGCCCTGCCCGGCGTGCAACTGGAACAGGTTCCGGGCCAGGGAGCCCATGGGAATCGACGCCTGATTGGTTACCGCGTTGTCGAAAGCCAGCCCCAGATCCTTTGCCATCAGGTTAACCAGGAAGCCGCCCTGGTAATCCCGGGAAGCGGGCGCGCCTTCCATCACTCCGGGCCAGGGGTTGTAGACATTCAGCGCCCAGTTACCGCCGGAACTCTGCTTCATGATCTCTGAAAGTACCGCTGGGTCCAGGCCGTTTTTGGCACCCAGCGCCAGGGCCTCGCTGGTGCCCGCCATCAGAATCGCCAGCAGCATATTATTACAGATCTTTGCTACCTGCCCGGCGCCGTGGGGGCCGGCGTGGAAGATATTCTTACCCATACCTTCCAGAATGGGCTTGGCTTTCTCGAAGGTACTCGCGTCGCCGCCACAGATGAAGGTGAGCGTGCCGGCTTTGGCACCACCCACACCGCCGGAGACCGGGGCATCGACAAACGCCAGTCCTCTTTCCGTTGCTAGTCCGGCGACGTTCCGGGCCGTTTCCGGTGCAATCGTGGATGAATCAATCACTAACGTACCGGCTGGCAGCGCTGAAATCAGTCCGTCTTCGCCCAGATACACCGCTTCCACATGCTTGCCAGCCGGCAGCATGGTAATCACACACTCAGCACCTTCAGCCGCGGCTTTGCCGGAATCCGCCGTGCGGGCACCTTCGGCAACCAGCGCCTCAACCGCCGGTTTGGACAAATCAAACACCGTGACGTCGTGGCCGGCCTTGACCAGATTGGTCGCCATGGGGGCGCCCATATTGCCAAGGCCAATAAAGGTAATTTTCGCCATCTTGCTTCTCCTTGTTGTTGTTCGGGCCGTCGCTGTCTGCGCGCGGGTTACTGGCTGAAAAATTCGTCAATCCAGGCGCTGTCTACCTCCCTGAGCGATGCGAAGCGCCAGCGGGGCTGCATATCTTTGTCAATCAGCAGGGCCCGTATACCCTCGGCAAATTCGCCTTTTTCCAGGCTGCTGTGGGACATCAGCAATTCGTTGTCGAACACCTCTTTGAGGCTGTGAAGGCGGCTGCGATGGTAGTGCTGCCACATCAACGACAGCGAGGTGGGGGATGCAGTTTTAAGCCCTTTCACCGATTTGCCCAGCCAGTCTTCGCGAGCGCCCAGTTCAGTCAGTTGCGCAATAACCTGCTCAAGAGAATCCGCGTCGGTTGCCTGCTGAATATCGTCGAAATGCGCGCGCACGGCGGATTGCGGCATGGCATCGCGGCTTTGTTGTTCAAACTGCCGGAGCACCGCGCTCACCACTGCGTGTGCATTGGCCTGTTGCCAGTCCGCCGCTTTCAAGGCGTCCACTACCTGCCCTTTCAGATCGTGGCGGACAAACCGGTCAGCCATATTCACGAACAGTGCATCCGCGCCGTTCATACGGGCGCCGGTGAGCCCGAGAAACAGCCCGGTGCGCATGGGCATACGGTTCAGAAACCAACCGGCTCCGATATCCGGGTACAGGCCAATGCTCACTTCCGGCATCGCCAGTTTGGAATGTTCAGTTACTACCCGATGGGAGGCACCCACCATCAAGCCAATGCCGCCGCCCATGACAATGCCGTTGCCCCAGCACACAACGGGCTTGGGGAAGGTGTGAATCTGGTAGTCCAGCGCGTACTCTTCGCTGAAGAACCGCTCGCCTTCCGCCAGTTTTCCCGGCTCGGTCATGGCCCGGTACAGGGACACAATATCCCCGCCAGCGCAGAAGGCCTTGTCTCCCTCGGCTTCCAGCCAGACCGCCTGCACTTTCGGGTCTTCAGCCCAGCGGCTGAGCTGGGGCCTGAGCAGGCTGATCATGTCCATCGACAGCGAATTAAGATTACGCGGCGTGTTCAGCCGGGCCACGGCAATCAGTTCACCGCTGCCGGTTGCCCATTCTTCAAATACGATTGGTTGGTCACTCATAGCAGGCCCGGGTTATCGGTTTTTCCAGTCTGGCGCACGCTTCTCGAGGAACGCGTTGACGCCTTCTTTCTGATCTTCGGTATGGAACAGCTCTACGAAGAGTTCCCGCTCCATGCGCCAGCCATCGCTGTGGCTGCGGCCGTCACGGGCACTCATCACCAGCTGCTTGCAGCGCGCAATCGAGGATGGGCTCTGTTTGCAAGCGCCCTCAGCCAACTTCAAAGCCGCATTCAAGCCTTCACCGGTTGGCACCACCTCTTCCACCAGCCCGATCTCGCAGGCCTTGGCCGCGGTGACCCGTTCACCACACAGGATCATGCGTTTGGCCCAACCTTCACCCACCAGCCAGGGCAGGTTCTGGGTGCCACCAGCGCAGGGCAGCAAGCCAACACTGGCTTCTGGCAGGGCCATCTGGGCCTGTTCCTCGGCAATGCGGATGTCACAGGCCAGGGCACATTCCAGGCCACCACCCATGGCGTAACCGTTTACGGCGGCAATCGATACGCCGCGGAACGCCGTCAGCGCTGCGAATGCCTCGCCGAATCGTTGCGCCATCTCATTCGCCTTTGCCCGATCACCATCGGCAAAAGTTTTCAGATCAGCACCGGCGGAGAAAAACTTCTCACCCTGGCCCGTCACCACCAGCGCGAAGATGTCCCGGTCCGCATTGAGCTCTTCCACCGTCGCTTTCAGTATGGCGAGGGAATCGGCCGTCCAGGTGTTGGCCGGCGGATTGGCGATGGTCAATACCGCAATGTGGCCGCGTTTTTCCAGTTGAATCAGTTCACTCATCACAAATTCCTCTGTGGTCCATGGTCGGTTACTGGATTGCTTTGGCAACGCCGTCGTCCAGCAGCCGGCGGGCGATGATCAGGCGCATGATTTCGTTGGTACCTTCCAGAATCTGGTGTACCCGCAAATCCCGAAGGTAGCGTTCCAACGGGTATTCCCGGATGTAACCGTAGCCGCCGTGCAACTGCAGAGCCTCGTTCACCACCTCAAAACAGGCGTCAGTAGCAAAGCGTTTGGCCATGGCGCAATGCAGGGTGGCCTCCGGGTCGCCACTGTCGAGTTTGAACGCACCCAAACGCACCATTTGCCGGGCAGCCACCAGGTTGGTGGCCATGTCCGCCAGCTTGAACTGCAAGGCCTGGAAAGCCGCCAGCGGCTTGCCGAATTGCTGGCGCTCGTGCATATAATTCCGGGCTCTTAGCAAAGCGGCCTGAGCGCCGCCCAGGGAACAGGTGGCGATGTTCAGGCGGCCACCGTCAAGACCTTTCATGGCAATGGCGAAGCCGTCGCCCTCATTACCCACCCGATTGCCGGCGGGCACGCGAACGTCTTCCAGGGTAACCTGGCGCGTGGGCTGGCTGTGCCATCCCATTTTTTCCTCGTTCTTGCCGTAGGAGACACCTTCGGCATCCGCCGGGATTACGAAGGTAGATATCCCCCTGGAGCCACTGTCGGCGTCGCCGGTACGCGCCATCAGCACCAGAATATCGGTTGCCCCCGCACCGGAGATGAACATCTTGCTACCGTTGATCACGTAGCTGTCGCCATCCCGAACCGCACGGGTTCTGAGGCTGGCGGCATCGGAGCCGGCACCGGGTTCAGTCAAACAGTAAGAAGCCAGCCATTCACCACTGGCGAGCTTGGGCACAAATTCCTGGCGAAGATCTTCAGAGGCGAAATTCGCCACCATCCAGGTGGCCATGTTGTGGATGGTAATAAAAGCGGCGGTGGACGGGCACGCCGCCGCCAGCTCTTCCACAATCACGGAGGTGTCCAGGCGTGACAAGCCCATACCGCCCAGTGCTTCGGGCGTGTAGATACCCATAAAGCCCATGGCCCCGGCTTCTTTCATAACGTCGACCGGGAAAATATGTTCGGCATCCCACCTGGCAGCGTGGGGCGCCATGGATTTTTCCGCAAACGCCCGGGCCGCATCCCGGAACGCCTGCTGGTCTTCAGTGAGATCGAAATCCATCATTCCTCTCCTCGTCTGTACTCATCCAATCCACTCACCGACAACGCGATTAACGAAGCTGGATGGAGAAGTTGGCCTCTGAGGAGGTCGCCTCACTGGAGAACCAGCGGGAGGTCACCGTTTTGGTCTCTGTGTAGAAACGCACCGCCTGTTTGCCGTAGGCGTGCTGATCCCCATAGAAGGAGCCTTTCCAGCCGGTGAACGAGAAGAACGGCAGGGGCACCGGAATGGGAATATTCACACCCACCTGGCCCACCTCAATTTCATGCTGGAACCGGCGCGCCGCACCACCATGGTTGGTAAAGATGGAAGTACCATTACCGTAAGGGCTGGCGTTAATCAGATCGATGGCATCGCCAAGGTTCTCCGCGTTGACGCAGGACAGTACCGGGCCAAAGATTTCGTCTTTATAGATATCCATGTCGGGCGTCACTTCACTGAACAGCGTCGGCCCTACCCAGTTGCCCTCGGGCAAGCCGTCGACGGTGCAGCCTCTGCCGTCCAACAGCAGCTGGGCGCCCTGGGCTTCACCGGTAGCAATCAGCGATTCAATTCGTTCCTTGGCCTTGGCGCTGATCACCGGGCCGTAGCTGGCCCCGGAGTCGTTCCAGGCACCGGGGCGCACCTTGGCCATGGCCTCTTTCAGCTCCGGAATCCACTCCTGGGCAGCGCCCACAAAGACGGCAACCGAGATCGCCATACAACGCTGGCCGGCGGCTCCCACGGAGGCACCCACCAGGGCGTTGATTACCTGCTGCTTGTCGGCATCCGGCATGATCACCATGTGGTTCTTCGCGCCGGCAAAGCTCTGTACGCGCTTCATGTTGCGGGTGCCGGTTTCGTAGATGTACTGCCCCACCGGCACCGAACCGACGAAGGAAATGGCCTTGATGGCGGGGTCTGTCAGCAGGGTGTCCACCTGTTCTTTCGCTCCGTGAACCACCTGCAGTACGCCCTTCGGTGCGCCCGCCTGTTCAAACAGTTCCGCAAGACGGGTCGGCGTCAGCGGGTCTTGCTCTGAAGGTTTAAGAATGAAGGTATTACCGCAGGCAATGGCCATGGGGAACATCCACAACGGAATCATGGCCGGGAAGTTGAAAGGGGTAATGCCGGCACACACACCGAGCGGCTGGATCCAGGAATGGGTATCCACTTCACGCGCTACGTTTTCAACGGTCTCGCCCATCATCAGCGAACCTACGTTGGCGGCGTGCTCGACAACCTCGATACCGCGCCAGACATCGCCTTTGGCGTCGTCAAAGGTCTTACCGGTTTCCTGGGCCAGAATCTCGGCAATTTCGTCGTGATGCTCTTTCAGCAACGCCTGATAACGCAGCATCACCCGCGCGCGCTCAGACACCGGCGTCTCTTTCCAGCTTTTGAAGACCTCGCCGGCATTGTCGATGGCCTGGCGCATCTCGTCGGCAGTGGCGCATGGCACCTGAGCGATGATTTCATTGGTGGCCGGGTTGGTGACGTCAATCCAGTTCCGGGTCTGGCTTTGAACGAATTCCCCAGCAATAAACTGCGGTACTTTCTTCATGATGATGTTCCCTGTTTGTTGTTATCCGGGATGAGCCGGCCTACCGATAACAAGGCAGATCCGACGATGATTTGAAGAAAGACTAGCACGCGGATTTACGGTTGGTGATTGACTAAATTTCGCCCATAATGGATTATTTTTCGATGGCCGAGATCCCAACCAAGAAACCTGCAACGCAAACCTCCCAATGGCCGGTACCTACCGACAGTGTTCGCTATGTGGTTCCAGAGCCTATTGTGCGGCTGTTGGCGGCACATCCGCTCACCCGGGAGCTGTATCCCCTTGCCTTCGGGCATTATCGGAGAGCGGCCGGGCATCACATGCATAGGGAACACCATCGTGATAATCTTTTGATCTATTGCACCGATGGCAAGGCCTTTCTCAACGTGGCTGGAGAGCCTCACACGGTAGAGGCCGGCGACCTCCTGCTACTGCCGGCGGGCGCCAGCCATCGGTACACAGCCGACCCGGACAACCCCTGGACCATTCACTGGGTACACTACACCGGGCCGCTCGCCGAAGACTTCGCCCGGTACATGGGCTTTGATGACAACACCCGAATCCGGCACCTGGGCAGGCAGCCTCGGTTACTGGTGGATTTCAACGGCCTGTTGTCGGTGAGACAGACGGGCTTCCGGGCCCGGGGGCTGATCCACGCCAGCAATCGGCTCCGACAGTTGCTGGCCGCCGTGCCCATCAACGCCGACGAAACCAGTCAGGCCCGGCAGGCCGAGCTGGATTCGCTGCACAGTTTCATGCGGGAGCACCTGGAGGAGCGGCTAACCCTGAACCAGCTGGCCGAACTGTCCGGCCTGTCGCCCGCCCATTTCGCTACCCGGTACCGGGAGCAAACCGGCGTTTCTCCCATCCAGCACTTTCTGCATCTGAAAGTGGAGCGGGCCTGTGAATTGCTCGATACCACCAGCCAGAGCTTCGCCGACATCAGCCGGCAACTGGGCTATGACGATGCCTATTACTTTTCGCGACTGTTCAAGAAAGTGATGGGGAAATCCCCGAGCGATTATCGCCATATCGCACGGCACTGATGCCCGATGCCGCTATTACACCACTCTGCCTGATTCTACGATGGGGCGGAGTTACGCCGATGCCGGCCAGACAGAATGTGGTGAAGACCATCACACTCGACCATCGGGTCATCGCAATTGACCACGATGTCCGAGCGCGCAATCACATAGGCTTTGCCCGTGATACTGTTTTTGATGACCTGATATTCCCCCTCGGTTTCCACCGAAGTGAACTCCCCGATGAAGCCGGTATCACGCAAAGACACAGTTTCCAGTTTATCCCCGGGCTGGATTCGGCCCTCGTAATGCATCAGTGCGAGCCGGGCCGAGGTACCGGTGCCGGTGGTACTTCGGCAAATCACACCAGGGTGCACGTAGGTAGCGGAACGCGACCGATAATGGCCCTCGGCCACTTTCACCTCCGGCCCCATGAAATGCAGAAACGGCAGAGGCCCGACATCGCCGAGGGTATAATGGGAAAATCCGCGTTCGGCCTGAATGGCCTCGACGATGGCGTGCGCGGTGCGGGCCAGGTCGCGCTCCTCGGGCAGGTTCAGGTTTAACCCCAGTGAGCTGGCATCCACCAAAGCATAGAATCCGCCACTATAAGCCACGCTGTATGCCACCTGACCAATGCCCGGAACCTCTATGCTGGCGTTGTGGGTATGGATATAGCTGGGCAAGCCCTCGCAGGTAATGGCGTCCACCACACCGTCCCGCACAGTGGCCTCAATGTTGACGAGGCCCGCCGGCGACTCCAGCAGGAAATGCTGCCTGCCCTCCTGCTTCGGCACAATGCCGGATTCGAGCACGGCCGTGGCCGTGCAGATGGTGTTGGAGCCGGAGTAGATGGGATACCCCATCACTTCCATGATGATGTAACCGGCCGCCGCCCTTGGATCCTTAGCCGACACCAGCAAATCCACCGACATTTCCGGAACACCGTAGGGTTCCTCCAGCAGGAGTTGGCGCAAGCCATCGGCATTATCCCGAAGGTATTCCATCTGGGCCCGCACCGTGGCGCCAGGCAGCGGATCGACGCCACCAGTCACAATACGGCTGACATCGCCGCCGGCGTGGGTATCCATCAACTGAAGGGTCAGTTCCGGTTTCATCAGCCCGCCTCCAATGCATAAGGTTGCCCGTGCTCCGGCCATTGGGCATCCGGCACGATGACAATTTTGCCCAGATAATGGCTGCCACGGTTCACAAAATATTCCTCGGCCCGATGCAGCTCGGATAACCGGAAAGCGCCGTGCAAGACCGGCTTCAGTTCGCCGCTGCGAATCCAGTTCATAAGCTGTTCCGCTTCGTCCCGGGTGCCATGGGAAACACCAGAAATCTGCACCTGATACAGGTAGATCCGGGTCCACAGAATCTCGCTGATGTTGCCGCCACTGGCTCCGGCGATGCTCAGTCTCGGATAGGTATGGCGGGTATTCATGTCGAAAATCATCGCGTCGATGAATCGGTCGCTCATGTCACCGCCCACCAGATCCATCACCGCGTCCAACGGCTTGCCGCCGGTCTCTGCCTTCACCCGATCAACAAAGCTGGTCATATCGGTTCTGTCCAGCACCGCTTCGGCTCCCAGTTTCAAAAGCGGTTCGGCTTTGTTCGGTTGGCTCAGGGCGTAGGGAACGGCTCCGATAATGCGGCATAGCTGAATCAGGGCCGTGCCCACGCCACCACTGGCGCCCGTCACCAGCACGCGCTCCCCCGCCCGAACGTTGGCCGAGGTAAGCATATGGTAGGCGGTCTGGTAGGAACACATACCCATGGCGGCGAGTTCGGCATCGGTCAGATCGGAATTGGGAATGTGATGGAACTGGTCGGAGGGCAAGGCGACATACTCGGCGTACCCGCCATCAGCGCCATGGCCATAGTAGTCTGGAGTGAGATTAATGTCGGTGCGCGAATCGGCATAGATATTGAAATCCAGCAAGCCGCGTTCGCCGATACGCTGTTCACTGACGCCCTCGCCCACGGCCACGATGCGGCCAGCGATATCGGCCCCCTGAATGCGAGGAAATGTGAGCGTGGGCTTGCCGCCCATCTGGAACGATGTCATTTCCCCTTTCTTGGTGGGATACAACCCCTCACGGGCCTTGCGATCGGTGTTGTTCTTGGCGGTGGCGGTTACCTGCACCAGCACCTCGCCTTTCCCAGGCTTGGGAACGGGCACCTCCTGATACTTGAGCTGATCAATGCCACCATGGCCCTGCAGCACCATGGCCTTCATCAAGGACGGAATCATCGGCTACAGACCTCCCTGTTCTGGTGAATGGGCTATCCAGACAGAATAGGAAAGATTGTCAGGTGTGTCAGGGCAATTGCAGCTATTGACCAGTCGGCGCCGACACTAGCGGGCAATTACCCGGTATACCGGTTGAAGACGGGGAATCTGTTTGAGCACCACCTGAATAACGGTCATCAACGGCACCGCCAGCAGAACGCCAACCGGCCCCCAGAGCCAACCCCAGAAAAAGATCGAAACAAAAATGATGACCGGATTAATGGCCATGCGGAAGCCATGAATCCAGGGTTCCAGAAAAAATCCGACAATGGTGGTCAGCAATATGAAACTGGCCGGGGCCAATGCCATCATCCAGAGCGCATCCAGCGATATCGCGGAGACGATGGCCAGCAATGTGATTGTCAGCATATTACCGAGATAGGGAATAAACCGCGCCAGGCCAGCAATCAGGCCCCAGACGGCCGGGTCTGGCAAGCCCACCGCCCAACAGATCAAACCGGTGAGCAGTCCCACGGAGGTGTTGCTCAGGCCGAGCACTGCCAGAAACTGGGCGATTTGCTGCTGGGAATCGTGCGTGATTCTCAAAACCGTCTTGCGCTGGGAACGCGGCAGTTGCTTGACGAAATTACGGATCAACCGATCGCCGCTCACCAGCAGGAAATAGGTCAGCGCCAACGCCAGAGCGAGACCCGCAATGCCATTCCGGGCCTTGGCTATAAGCTGGCTGCGCCAGGAATCAGTCTGCAAGACTACCGTTGTTGGCTTAACCCCCTGATCCTCAGACAACCCTTCTACCGATTGTTCAACCTGTTCGGCTGAGCGGGTGACCTTGTCGATCTGTTGCATGATTTCATTCTCGCCCACCAACAGGCGCGACAGCCCTTCCGGCGCTTTTTGCACCCACTCCAGTGTCGGCGTGGCAACCGCAGCGCCCAAACCGAGAATACCAGCCAGTACCGTTAATACGAGCACCAGTGCGGTAACCACCCGGGGAAAGCGCCAGCGCAGATACGCTTTTTTCACCAGTGGCGCCAGCAACAGGCTGGTCAGCACAGCCAGAATAATGGGTAAAACAATCTGGTGGGCAAGATACAGCGTGTACAGAATGCCGAGGATGAACAAACCATAAATCGGTGTAGAGAGATCGGCTATGGACGGCGATTTCTCAATGTTTGATGCCGGATGTTCGGAATTCTGGTCATCCATGAGTGTGCGGTACCTTTCTTGAGCCTGAACTGTGACGCAGATTGGCTAACACGATGGTCAGCGCAACGGATTAGAAGGTCAGTGTAGCGTTTAGAGGGAATAGCCGCATTATCCGGGAATGAACAAATGTACGGAATGCGACTGAACCGCTCGCTCGTTGCATATCGTATATCCGGGCGATGCAAACGATTCGGAGGAAAGGCGCGATGTCTCCGCAGTACGATACCCTGTTCTACGATGGCTCCTGCCCGTTGTGCGCGCGGGAAATACGCACACTTCGAAAACTGCAGGCCGGTCATCTTCTGTTCGCCGATATTCATGAACAGAACGCGACCAGCGACCAGTTGCTCTCTCGTGAACAACTGCTGCGCCGCCTGCACCTGATGAGCTGGACCGGAGAATGGGTAACGGGCTTGCACGCCAATGTGCGCGCCTGGTCGCATACGCGGTTTGGATGGTTGTTTAAACCGTTGCTATGGCCCGTCATTTATCCCGTTGCCCGACGGATTTATGAAACCTGGGCCGACAAACGGTATGAGCGTAAATACGCTTGTGCGATGGGCCACGAAAACTCGTGCCCACCGGGAACCTGAGGCAAATAGGCTGCTAGCTGGCCAGCTTGGGCAGGAATGAGGTATCCACCCAATAGCGCTTGAGGTTGGCCTCATCGACCAGTACGGGCACCGTTTCCCTGTGAATATGATTACTCGGATCAAACCACAGGTTATCGCTTCGGAATACATGAAGCTCACCGGTTTGCGGATGCTGCCACTGGCAGACAATGCGGAAAGGGTTACGGCCATTCACGGTCAGGCTGGTGTTTTGCTCAACTGACGAAAATGTCGCGAGCACCTCCGTCCCGTGACCTTTCAGGTAGGCCTGTGAGCGGCTCTTCTTCCAACCAAACAACAGCATCCCGCCGCCAATGGCGCCAAACACGAGCCCCATACCTCCAAGAATCATGGGCAGCCCCCACAGGGAGAAGAAACTGTTGATTCGAGCACTCTCCGGAGCCGACGGCTCGTAAAACACAGATACCCTCTCGCCGCGACTGAACGACGGCGGATTTGAGCCGGAGCGCGACCGGAACTCGATCTCCCGACCACGGATATTCTCGAAAACGACCACCGGATAATAGGTTGTCGAATCGCTGGAGCGAGAGCGCTCCAGATCAATGACCGTGCCCGTGGCTTCCGTAGCTCGCTCGATAAATGACACCGTACTGCTGTAACTCATCACCGCACCAATAAGCATACCGGCGCCAATGAGTGTGAAGACGTATTTGAGGATATTCAGGGTTTTCAATGGTTCAATCCTTGTGTTTTGGGGTCTCTTTCCTTAAGCCAGCTGACCAATTTCGGCCCCTTCGGGAACGAGAGAAGGCATTTGGGGCTCACGCCCCTTCAACATATTTGCCAGACGCCGCTCTCGTACCTTGTGAACGGAGGGATCAAACCTGAGTACCTTGAGGGGCACGGGGTCACCCTCCCGCAACTTGTCGAATGTTGCCAGCTTACTCAGATAGAAGGCCCCGCTGTGATTTTGGCCATCAAACTGAAAATCAAACTCAATCAGAAGGTTACACTGATAATGCCCTTCCCCCTGTGGCTCATTTCGATGGTCGTATTCCTGATGAAACTGACAATCCGCTTCTTTTTTGGTCAGTACGCCGTCCACCTCTACACCGTGCTTCCGTAGCAAGGCCTGGCCGTAGAGGTAGCTGGTACCCGAGTAAGTCATGACGATAGCAAGCAGAACCAACCCAGCGCCCATCAATGCAAAGAAACCTCCCGCAATCATGGCACCCCAGTCGCCAAAGTCGACGTAGAAAATGCCACCACCCACAGCGGTGGTGATTATTCCTACGCACAGCATCGTTAGCATAATGCCTAGGTCAGCTTTTATTGCTGACCACAGGAGCGGCCAATCAATGTGGTTTTTTCTGAGCATTTTTCTGGCGCTGAGAGGTTAGTTAATGGGTTGAGGCTGGTTATCAACGCAGCGTACGATTGGCTCTGCTGAGAAAATACCTACCGGGGAAGAGTTTTGCGCATTCTTTCATGAAGCTCGTCCAGCTCCTTCTGTTTTTGCACCATGTAGTTTTCTTCGATATCGATCAGTCGGGTTGTGGGGCCGTGTGGTTTTAGGCGTTCTTGGACGACTTCAGGCCAGTGTTTCCTTGACCTCTTTCGATCAACCCTTTGTATGAACTCCATACCCGATGCCACCGGAAACAAAAGATAGGAGCCAATCCATTCGATAACCGTGCTTCCCGAAATCCCATTGCCTTCCTTTCGTTCCTGGCCCAAAAAAGTTCTCGAATCCAGAATCAAGTCGAGAAATGAAACTTGCCCAGATTCTAACGTTTCTTCAACGAACCGGCTCTTGGATTCCGTCTTTCGTCCGGTCTCATCAAACCAGGGACCAATGGTCATGAAACAACGCAGATATTCCCAGATGCCAACCAGCGTTGGCAGCCGCTTACCTGCAGAAATACCCGACAAGTTCAGTGCAACTCGGTTACCGGGGTCTCCAAACTTTTGAAGAACAATTTCCAGGTTTCCATGGACAATAGATCCAGAGTATTGATTAACCATTCTATATTCATAGGCAACGGCCTCTATTCCTTCCCAGGCTGCATGGTATAGCTCTCCTTTAAGATCATAATAGATCTCCTGTGTGCGCCGATTGAATACTATTGGTAGCGACGGAGGGCGGGTGCTCTCCCAAGCCGCCGGCACAAGTATCCCTAGAATTGAGCACAGCAAAAGCCACCAATCTGAACTCAAAGCGTTTCCAAACCCAATGATCAGGAGAAAAAGTACTACACCGTACCCGCCTACAAGAAAACCAAAGCCAGTGAGCATACCTTTACTCTCGGCACTGCCCGTTCTTAACGCCATATAGGTCTCATTTTGCGCCTCAACAAGACTCGGTTTGGATGGTAAATGACCACTGCTAGCATCACTGTGTAATACCCGAGCACTCGATGAGCTCCCTACCTTATTAACTGTCGAATCAAATAGTTTTTTTGCATTCTCAATCACCAGATATCAACCTCTATCGGAGGCATTTCAAGACCAGGCTGAGGGCGGTATATCAATTGCCCTTGCAGCCCAAATATCTGATCATCATTGTGGTAGATACGCCGATAAGTAGCTGTTGAAGCCGCATTGTGAATTCTCGTGCCCTCATGAATTGAGAAGTCAGCGCCTGACCAAACAACGGCTTTTCGATTCGGTTGTAAAATTCGTTCTTTTTCCTCGGAATCAGATATTGTTCTCAATTGCTCTTCTAGCCATGCCAGAGATCGATATGTAACCCCATTTCTTAGCTCATTTCCTGTAAATTCGATCATGTCGGACTCCAATCTTTCCTGCCCAACCAACTCCAATATCAGCCAACAGTCTTGAATATGAATTCCGGTACGCGGGTTTAACCTAGGAACTCTCTCAAGCCTGAATGTAATCGGAAAAACAACAGCATATAGCCGCTCCATTTCGCTCCTATAATTACCGGCCCAAGCAGCAGGCATCACACCAAATCGAGTATTTGCTAACCAACGCTCAATAGGTGTATTTTCGAGGTAATAGCGTGCGACCAATCCGCCAATCAAAGATGCGGTTAAACCAAGCGACAATGCAGTAAACCATCCTCCCAGTCTAGACAATCCTCTAACAGCAGAAGCAGTCTGCAGTCCTAAAGCTACAGCTCTAGCTTCTCTATATGCCCTAAAAGCTCGTACGCCTAACGCCAACTGTCCTGAAGAAATACCAACTAAACCAACTTCAACGGCGGCAGTATCGAAATCTCCGGCACGATAAGACTCAACCGCCTGCACACCAAAAATAACAATATCGAAGGCCGCGGTAAGAGCAGAAGCAAATGCTGCGGCAGCTCCAATCCCATGACTTAGTGCCTCGGGATTAATAGATCTTGATAATCCCTCCCCCCAATTCAGTTCTGCAATCTTATGTTGCAGCGACATAAACGCTGCGGCAAAGCCGGTCACACCACCAAATGCTCTAGCAAAACCGTGCAAATCACGGTCGGCACCGACACCCAAGGCACTGTTCGCAGAGACCATGTTAATTCCAGTCAAAACAACCAAAACTGATCGCAGCGGGGCCTTGACCAATCCATCTATCAGGCCATAGGGATTACCGTTAAAGTATTTTCCCGAATTGGCAGCCATTGCCCGAATGACAGGCACGCTAGGCACCTCGGCATTCAATTGACCGCGAGGTATGTTGCTATTTGCTCCTTCTCGCGCCGCCTCACTCAGCCACTGATTAGATTGAAATGCACTAACACTTTCCACTGCCAAAGTCTGGCCTGTTCGTGCCAATCCAGACACCAAAAAGCCACTGCCTAAAAGTGAGATTCGATACGGGAATCCTCTCAATTCAACTGCGGCTGCAGGCGAAATAGCGTTGAAAAGTATTTGAGTCGGCACAGCCGATGGAATTGGTGCCCGCCCCACTAAACCCGACACCTTAGAGTTTATGGCGGCAACGACAGCCGTGGCAGCTTTGGATAGATCTTCAACAGAATCGTTAGCCATATCACCAATTGATACTAGCTTCTCGACGTCACCGAGTGATACACGCTCTCTTATCCCAAGCAACGCATTCCAGAACCAGCGAGTCCCCTCCCCCTGAACTGCGGCTAGGCGGCCGATAGCCCCGGCCCCTTTACTAAAATAAGATGGACCAAGCAAAGCAAGTCCGAATTTTTCCTGCAGAATGGTGTGATGATCTTCTTTAGCCAGATCTAGGCTCTCGCATGAACTTGCGAGGGTTTCAGGGCCATTCGCACACTCAAGGGTATCCATCCATAGGATCCAGGAATCAAGGAGCCCAGCAACAACATCTTCAAAATGTGACTGAGACTCATCCGATTCCCGCCACACTCTCTGTAATTTCGGCAGATCTACAAGTTCAGGAAGTTTCGCTTCAAGCTGGCGATCAGTCTCATAAAGATCCTTGATCGTCTTCGCCAAACTCCACTCTCCACCGAATCTGGCTCTTAACCTCTCCTGGTTATCGTGAGTCAGACGAACCAATGCGGCCAGATCTTCGGTAACACCCCATGGATCGTCCACTATCCCCATCACGCGCTGGTCAAATCGCCGGGTAGAGCGCTCCAACCGAGGCCAGTGGGGAATGGTTGGAGTCAGGCCAGTCCAGTCAAACTCCTCAATGGAGGTAACTTCTGGCAAGGCATAAAAGGTCTTTTCATCAAGCAACTGAGTGTTCGGTGAACCTCCTGGCACAATCCTGCGCATAAACTTTCTGCGCTGACCCGGTTCATTCACAATCATTTCGAAATGAGCGTCAGACCATTGATTCTCACTCCAGGCGACATCAGCAGGCTCACCAGAGGGTAAAGACAAGTAGACATTGCCGCGATGATCAACAAGCTCTCCACCTCGGGTCGTTTCCTGAAGCAGGGAATCATTGACCGAATACTCAATTAACCTCCCTTCGAACTCACTCCAAACATACAACCAGCCATCTCTCAGAAATCGAGGAACGAGTCCAAGATTCCGATCCTGAAGATCAGTATAGCGATCAATATTAGGAAACAGGTCCGGCAAATCGGGCAATTCCAGCCCACCTAAGAGCTCTCCCTCATAGCGCATAGGGCCGATGGCGTATCGAAGGGGTAGAAAAGCCGTCATTAGTGGGCAAGTTGCGCAATAAGTCATAACACGTCCCTGTGTTGGTTATCCGCAGAAGAATCCAGAGCAGCCAGCAAATCCAAGCTAAATTGAAAGCATGGGGCCACCAGATTAGACTCGAATTGTCCTTCCTTTTGTTCGTCACTCATCCCGGAGGGTGAAGGGCGATACTGAGTCATCGATCCATCACTTGAACGAAAAAAGATGCTTTTAATGCCAGACCAAAAATGAGCGGGTAAACGACCGTCAACTCCAGCTAGTCTCGACACTACCTTGGCATCACCAATCCTTAGCCAGACAGCGTGCCCCTCCGGCATCATCACCTGAACCCGAGATCGCATAAAGTCCAACAATGCTGACTCACCATAAGACGTATGCAAGACCGAAGCCCTCGCCACTAAGGGATGGTTCTTCGCCCACAGCTCTTGAAGTACTATGCTCGCTCCAAAATCAGCAATCATCGGCCCTAATGCTGATACACCATCGAAAACGCCGTCTTTAAGTACCATTAAAGGGCATACATCCAGGCTCTCTTCATACAAACTTCGCAGGCCACCCGCGATCGCTCCATCAAACAACATGAACATTTTTTTGTCGGACGGAGACAGGCTTCCTTGAATGTTCGAACTCTGCAGCGTCATGAAGAAATCCCCTGGTCTGATCTCACAGAGCAAACCTCCGAAAAAGTTTCTTCGTTTCTCGCTGCATTTCTGAAACTTGCGGCCTGTTTCAGGTCAGCCTCAATCGGTCGCAGCTGGTCCGCGTTTATAAACTGAGTATCACCGGAATGCCGTGTCTCGGTATGGGGAAGTGTTGAGACTGGCTGCTCAGATAAAGCATCATGAGTCACCACATTTGGCAACAACGGCCCCTTGACCCCAACCCCACTACCACTCCCGGGCCCACCCCCGGAATTCATCCTCACCAAAGGCCCAGACACTGTCACCCCACTCGGATCCACCTTCACAAAGCTTCCACCAGCCTTCAGCGTCACCTCAGCTCCAGCCTCAATCACAATCTTCATGCCAGCCTTGTGATGGATTTCGGTGCCCGCTTCCACCAGCTGGTTTTTGCCCTGCTTGCTGTGGTGGCTGCCGTTTACGGTGAGGCTATAGTCGGCGCCGATACTCTCGCGATGTTCGCCATCGGTGGTGTGGTGGCGGTTGCCTTTGGTGTGGCTGAAGCGGTTGTTTTCCACCGTCAGGTGGCTGTCGTTCCTGATGACTTCAGTGCGGTTGTTTTCCGTCAGCAGGTCCAGGTCTTTCTGGGCGTGCAAGTAGACCTGTTCTTCGCCGGCTTCGTCTTCAAAGCGCAGTTCGTTGCTGCCCTCGCCCTTGTGGGTTTTGGTCTTCAGGGTGGTCCGGGTTTTGTGTTCCGGCAGCGCGTACGGCGGTGTGTTGGTGGCGTGGTAGGTTCTTCCGGTGATGATGGGCTGGTCCGGGTCGCCGTCGAGGAAAGACACGATCACTTCGTGGCCGATTCTGGGTAATGCCATGAAGCCGTATTGGCCACCGGCCCAGCCCTGGGCCACGCGCAGCCAGGCGCTTGAGTGTTCGTCATTTTTGGAATAGCGATCCCACGGGAACCGGACTTTCACCCGGCCGTACTGGTCGCAGTGAATTTCTTCGCCTTCCGGGCCGGTCACCAGAGCCATCTGCGGGCCGTCCATCAGCGGTTTGTGGTTGCACAACGGCCGCCAGGTTTTGTCGGCCGAGATGGCGCTGAATTCGTTGTGGTAACTGGTCGGTTCGCTACCGCCCTCTTCTTCCAGGGCCTGGGGCTGTTTGCCGGTGTGGGTGATGGCGGTGAGTAGCCATTCCCGGTTCAGGGTCTGGCTGTCGTGGTCCTGCAGTGCCACTTTGGCGCCGGGGGTGAAGTCCGGGCGGTTGCTTTTGCCGTTGGCGATGGCCGCGTCGTTTCTGAGAGCATCCAGTTTGTTCTGGGTGAACGGCTGGCCGCTGGCATCGGCTTTGTAGCGGCCGGGGTAGTCGTAGTGCTGGTAGTCTTCCCGGTGGTTCGCGTCGGCAGCGCTGTGTTCGTGCATCAGGGCGTAGGCGGGGTTCTTGAAGGTGTAGTCTTTCATCGCCACCGATGACGCCCGCACACGTTCTTCATAGGCGAACTGGAACACGCAGGCCTGCTTTGTGCTACCACCGGCTTTGGTGTTGCAGGTAACCGGCTCCAGCTTCGGGGCGTCGCCGTGGTGGTCAGCGAAGATTAACGCTGGTTGTTCTTCACCGTCCACACTGCCATGCTGATAGCGGTAGTGCCAGCCTTCTTCGGCGGCCAGGCGTTCCAGGAACTGCAGGTCGGTTTCCCGGTGCTGGACGCAGTATTCCCGTTCTTCCGGTGGGCGTTTGAGGTCGAAGATCGAGTCCACAATGCCCCGCTCTTCGAGCAGGGTGCGCACGATGGCGTCGGTGGTCTGGGTCTGGAAGATGCGGCTGTTGTGCATCAGGCCCAGGCGCCATAACGGCGGCTGGATGACCACTTCGTAGCGGGTTCGGCGGTGGCCGGTGTCGCCCCGCATAAATTCGTTCACTACGCCGGTAAACCGGCGCAGGGGCTGGCCGTCCTGCCACACCACCAGGTCGACCGGCTGTTCCAGTACATCGGCGGCGGCCACATCCGGGTCGGTGCTGGCCAGCTGTAAGCGGCCATGGAACAGATCAGACAGCCGTTCGGTCAGCGCAAAGCCAACCACGAC